>JAICUZ010000065.1 GCA_025935595.1 Burkholderiales bacterium | reverse complement strand
GGGTTCGCCGGGCGGTTGCCCTTGTAGTACGGGTTCCGCTTCAGCACCGTCGAGCGGCCCGGGTCGCGCGAGGCGATGTAGTACGGGCCAGCGGCCGGGTACACGTTGAGCCCACGGCTCGTATACGGCGTGTTCGGCTTGACCGGCGTGAACCACTGCATCGACAGGATCGACACGAACGTCGCGTTCGGCTTCGTCAGGCGGAACGTCAGTGTGTTCCCCTTGGCGGTGATGCCCGAGATCTTCGAGGCCTTGCCGTCGAGGAACGCCTTGCCGCCGACGATGACGTCCTGCAGCGAGAGGTTGACGCCGAGCGGCGAGCCCATCTTCGGGCTCAGGATCCGCTCCCACGACCGCAGATAGGCGGCAGCGGTGACCCGCGAGCCGTCCGAGAACCGCATGCCCGGGCGGATGTGGAACGTGTACGTCTTCCCGTTGCTCGACACCGTCGGGAACGACGTCGCCCCGATCGGCACGAGCTGAGCACCGGCGGCGCCGGCCTTCTCCGGGAAGCCGACGAGCGGCATCGACGTCGTGTAGATCATCGACCAGTCGTCGGTGCGGTACGCAAGCTGCGGATCGACGAAGTCGAAGTCCGACTCCGCCTGATTCAGCCTGAGCGTGCCACCCTTCTTTGCGTCCTGGGAGCCCGCCTTCTTCGTCGACGACGAAGCAGCGCCGACCGAGACGGCGGCGACGAGCATTGCGGCTCCCAGTACAAGCATGAACAGGGAGAGCACCTGCTTCCTGCGCATCAAGTCCCCTTCCTCAAGTGAACGTGGAGCACGCGGCATTAGTGCCGCGACTCACCTACCGAGGACGCGTGTGAACACCTGAAGTCTGGACCTATGCGGTTCGGCCATGAGTCGCGCGCGTCGGCTGATAGGAGACGCTGCGCGCGACGTCTGCCGCGAGCTCGACCGCGCGGCGAACCCTCTCGTCACCTGTCCGCTGACGGTTCCACGCCAAGCCGATCAGCCGCGGGGGCTGGTCGTTCAACGGCAGGAACCGCAGGCCGTTCAGGCGGGCGGCGCCCGTTTCCGCTTCGACGGCGAGCCGCGGGACAAGCCCGCACCCGAGCCCGGCCGAGACCATCGACAGGACGGAGGCAGAGTCGCCCATCCTGGTGACGACACGCACGTGCGCGCCGGCGGCACGGAGGGAACCTTCGATCAGCTTCTGCGGCGGAAGCTGTTCGAACGTGATGAGCGGAAGGTTGGAGATGTCGTCAGCAGTCGCGGGCCGCTGCTTCCACACGAGCGGGTGATCCGTTCGCACGACGAGCACCCACGGGTCGCGCAGCAGCTCGATCGCCTCCAGGCCTTCAGCGTCCACGGGGAGAAGCACGAAAGCGAGGTCGAGCTCTCCGCTCGCGAGCATCCCGACGTGATGCTCTACCTCAGCGTCCTCACGCAACGTCACGGATATGCCGTCGGCGGTCAAACCACGCACCACGTCGGGCAAGAGTGTCTGCGAGACGCTCTGAAACGTGCCGATCCGCAGGCCCTCGACCCCGTTCCGCTCGAGCTGCTCGATGTCTGCGCGCGCGGCGTTCAACCGCGCGTTGATCGCGCGCGCATGCTCGAGCAGACGCTCCCCCTCGGGAGTGAGCGTGACCTTGCGCGAACCGCGGATCCGCTTGACCAGCCGGACGCCGATCAGCCGCTCGAGCGTCGCGATCTGGCCGCTGATCGCGGACTGGCTGTATCCGGTCTTCGCCGCCGCCGCACTGAACGAGCCCTCGGTCGCGATCGACTCGAGCGCGGCGAGATGACGAAACTCGACTCCTTGCCAGCTGCCGGGATCGACTCCCATGCAAAGTTAAACGCCCGTTCTGCAGCTTCGATTGTCGATCGGCGCAAAAGTTATCGCGTTCCTTACGATTACCAACTCGGACCTCCGCGACGTCAGGGCCGTCGCGACTGCGAAGGTGTGAGCGGACTTCGCTCCCCTGGCGAAGTGGATGTGGAACGGCCCGAACATCCTGCGTGGGTGGGTCGACGGTCTCCGACTCCTTGACCGCCGGCTCGCCCGCAACACCACTCGCTAGTCGCCGTCGGCGAGACCGGAGAGCAGCTTGCGCAGAAGCGAGTTC
The DNA here is from genome assembly GCA_025935595.1 of Burkholderiales bacterium. Taxonomy (GTDB): domain Bacteria; phylum Actinomycetota; class Thermoleophilia; order Gaiellales; family Gaiellaceae; genus PALSA-600. Next base: position 8,660 of record JAICUZ010000065.1, on the reverse strand, counting down.
AGCTGTTCTTGCTCGGACTTGGTGAGAACCGACACGACTTCCGCCTCGTGCGCGCCGAGCCCGTTCACCGCTGCGTACCAGAGCTGGACCCCGGCGTCCGTCGGCTCGACGATCACGCTGCGCCGGTCGGCCGGATTCCGCACGCGCCGGATCAGGTCACCTTCGGCAAGCCGGTCGAGCACGTTCGTCATCGCACCCGTCGTGACCATCAGCGTCGAGGCGAGGTCGCTCGGCGAGCGCGGCGTCTCCCCGCCGAGCACCAGGTTCGTCAGCACCTGCCATTCACGCCACGAGATGCCGAAATCGTCGAGCGACGCCTTCGAACGCAGCATCAGGCGACGGCTGATGACCGAGATCCGGTCGCAGATGCCCTCCGCCAAAGGCTCGACCCGCTCGACCGCAGGCAACTCGGCCAGACGCTCGACGATCCGATCGATCCGGTCCGGCTCGGTCACCTTCATCGTAGGTTAACTTTTTCGACGGCAAGAAGCTTGATATAAAGCGAAAATGGCGGTTGCCGAGCTTTCCGTCGACCGGGGCTGGGTCGGAGTCGAATTGCGCCACCTCACGGCGCTCGCAGCAATCGCTCGGACCAATTCCTTCGTGCGCGCGGCCCGGAGCCTCGGCTACACGCAGAGCGCGATCAGCGCCCAGATCGCGGCGCTCGAGCGGGCGGTCGGCGTCCAGCTGATCAGCCGCGCCCGCGGGTCGCGGTTCGTGCACCTGACCCCGGAAGGCGAGATCCTCCTCGCCCACGCGGCCGTCGTCACGAGCGAGCTCGAGCGGGCGCGCGCACGGCTCAGCGAGCGCATCGGCGGCGAGAGCGCGGCCGCGGTCCGCCTGGCGGCGCCGCGCAGCCTCGCCCCCCTCCTGCCGCCGCTGCTCGCGCTGCTCCGCCGGGAAGCGCCGTCCGTCTCCGTCCTCGTACGCGAGCTCGACGAGGAGCGCAGCCTCACGGCGCTCGAGCATCGCGAGACGCACCTCTGCCTCACGGCGGTCTCACCGCTTGCGGCTGCGCGGCTCGAAGGACGCCGCGTGGCGACCGACCCGTTCGTGCTCGTCGCACCCGACCTGCCGGACGCGGCGACGGCGTCGACCGACCTCGACCTGCTCGCCTGGCTGCCGCTCGCGGCGCCCGCATCCGGCGATGCCGCGAAGCCGCTCGACGACCTCTTCACGCGTGCGCGGCTCCACCCGTCGTTCGTCCTGCGCACCGACGACGCCGCCGCGCTGAATGCGGTCGCCCGCGAGAAGGTCGCAGCCGCAGTGCTGCCGAGGCTCCTCGTCGAGCCCGATCTCCTCCCCTGCGCCCTGCCGCTCGACCGGCTGCTCGAGCCGCGCGAGATCAGCATCGCGTGGCCGGCGGGTGAGACGCTCGGCGCGACGACACGGGTCGTGATCTCGGCCGCTACGCGCGTCGGCGAGACTCGCTCACCGCGGCGCACGTAGCCACGGCTTCGGAGACTCTTGCGGCCTGACGGCTCACGGCCGCGACGAACTCCGTCACCTCACGCGAGCCGCCGCGCTCGGCATGCCACGCGAGCGCGAGCCGGCGCGGCGCCACCGCGTCCTCAGGGTCGAGCGGGAGGATCGTCACGCCCGGGGTCGAGACGGCCGCAAGCCGGGGCAGCACCGCACAGCCGACCGACGCGGCCACGAGTGCGTGCACGGTCGCGTTGTTGTCCGAGCGGAACCGGATCGTCGTCGAGATCCCGCGCGCAGCGAGCTCGCTCTCGATGCGAGAGCGCGACGGCCCGTGGGCGATCAAGCCGCTCTGCGCGACCTCCTCGAGGCGCATCGGACGGCCGCGCCGCGCCGCGAGCGACGACGCCGGCACGACCGCGACGTAGTGATCGTCGAGCAGCTCGGCGTGCGCGACGCCGGGTTGCTGGATCGGCTGGTAGGTGAACGCGATGTCCACCGCGCGGTCACGGACGAGGGTTTGCATGTCGTGCCCTGTCTCGTGCTCGACGAACTCGACCGAGCCGACGCTCAAGACCGCGCGCAGGCGCGGCAGGATCGGCGTCACGAGCAGCGCAGCGAGGTTCTGGAACGACCCGACGCGCAGGACGGCGGCCCGACCCTCCGCGAGCGCTGTCAGGTCGACCTGCGCGGCGCGAACGCGCGCGAGGATCGCCGAAGCGTGCTCGAGAACGGCCTCACCCGCCGGCGTCAGCCCCGACCGGCGCGAGCCGCGCGTGCGCTGCACGAGCGTCGTCCCGACGACGCGCTCGAGCGCGAGGATCTGGTGGCTGATCGCCGACTGGACGTAGCCGAGCCGTTGCGCCGCCCCACGGAAGGAACCCTCGCGCGCGACTGCTTCCAGCGCCTGCAGGTGGCGAATCTCGAGACCGACCCAGCTCGCATCAGCGCTACTCATGAGAGCTTCGACGCGAGCGAAACCGCGTGGTTGAGCGGCAATCGCGATCCTTCATACGTGAATCGAACGCGGGAGGCACCGCGAGGTGCCTCCCGCCATCCGCTGACTGTCTAGCCGACAGACAGTGCGTTCAGGTACGGCGAGCCGAAGTACGAGCTGTAGATCCAGTTCTTCGTCCGGGACGACACGAAGTAGTCGTTCGTCGGGAGAAGGTACGGGACGATCGGCGCGTACTTCTGAATCAGGTCCTTGTCGAGCTTCGCGTATGCGGCTGCGCGCGCGGAGCCCGAGAGGGACGCTGCATGGTCGAGGCCCTTGTTGAACGATGCGTTGTTGAAGTACGTGTAGTTGTTGTTGTTCGCCGCCGCGATCTTGCGGCCGTCGAACAGCACGTTCAGGTAGTCGAACGGGTCGAAGTAGTCGGCACACCAACCACCGTTCGTGACGAAGTTGTAGGTGGTCCCCTTGGTCTGGATCACCTGGTAGTAGTTCGTCGCCGGTGTCGGCAGGTCATTGACCTTGAACCCGATCTGCTTCAGGTTGAACTCGGCCACCTGCGCGCGGTTCGTCGAGGCGGTCGACGTCGTGTGGACGATGTTCAGCGTCGGTGCCGCGGCGATTGCCGCCCCACCGATCTGCTTCGCCTTCGCGACGTCGGCCCCGGCGAGCGGGAACGCGTTGAACGGCTTGTAGCCGGGGATGCCCGGAACGAGCAGCTGCGAGGTGCGCTTGCCGGCGTAGGCGCCGAGCAGGCGAACCTGGGCAGGCCGGTCGATCGCGTAGTTCACGGCCTTGCGCAGGGCGACGTTGTTGAAGGGCGCCCGTGCGGTGTTCATGCCCATGTAGTTGACGCACGACGTCGAGCCGACGTAGAACCGGCCCTTGTTGACGCCGAACTGCTGGCCGAGCTGTGCCGTCGCGGTCGCCGGCAGGCCTTCGATGTCCATGTCGGACTGACCGGCCTTGACCTGCAGCAGCGACTGGTCACGGTTGACGTTCGGCGTGAACACGATCTGATCCGGGTTGGCCGGACGGTTTCCCTTGTAGTACGGGTTCCGCTTCAGCACCGTCGAGCGGCCCGGGTCGCGCGAGGCGATGTAGTACGGGCCGGCGGCCGGGTACACGTTCAGGCCGGTGCTCGAGTACGGCAGGTTCGCCGGGACGGCCGTGAACCACTGCATCGACAGGATCGACACGAACGTCGCGTTCGGCGACGTCAGGTGGAAGGTGAGCGTGTTCCCCTTGGCCGAGATGCCCGAGATCTTCGAGGCCTTGCCGTCGAGAAACGCCTTGCCGCCGACGATGTCGTCCTGTAGCGACAGGTTGACGCCGAGCGGCGAGCCCATCTTCGGGCTCAGGATCCGCTCCCACGCCCGCTGATACGACGCGGCGGTGACGGTCGAGCCGTTCGAGAACTTCAGGCCCGGCCGGATGTGGAACGTGTAGGCCTTGCCGTCTTTCGACACGGTCGGGAACGACGTCGCCGCCTGCGGGGTGAGCTGCGCCCCGGCAGCGCCCGTCTTCTCCTCGAAGCCGACGAGCGGCATCGATGTGGCGTAGATCATCGACCAATCGTCGGTGCGGTACGCGAGCTGCGGATCGACGAAGTCGAAGTCGGCGTCGGCCATGTTCAGCCTGAGCGTCCCGCCTTTGTTCGCCTCAGCCGAGCCCGACTTCTTGACCGCCGATCCGGCCACACCGACCGAGACTGCGGCGACGAGCATCCCTACTCCCAAGACCAGCATGAACAGGGAGAGCAGGTGCTTCCTGCGCATAGTGCTCCTCTCTGCCTCTCACGGCGCCGCGCACCGTGCAGGTGGCGGTCCGCGTTCGCTAACGGTTCAGGCGGAGAAGACGCGGGCGCCGGCGGAAAGTCCGTCACTGATCTACGTCTCGCATTTGCGCGTGCGCCGCACGCATACGTGCGATGCTGGGACGCGGTGAGGTCGCCGAGGAGGAAGAGGAGGTCTCGGCGACCCCACCGCCGGGGTCCCGTCAAGCGACTACGGAAAGCCTTGCGCGTCGGAGCGACGCGAAGCAACGCAGATCCTCGATCGCCGGATGGCCGTGCCCGATCAACGAACGCTTAATCTCCGACGAATGCCTCTGGCACGCGTCTTGCTCTTCGGCCTCGGGCTGCACTTCAAGATGCTCAGCCGCTCGCCGTTCGACATGTTCGTGGTCGTCGCCTCGCCGCTCATCTTCGCGACGCTCGCGTACTTCCTCTTCCAGGGCGGGCACGGGCAATCGCTCCTCGTCGCTGCGCTCGCGTCGGGCGTGATGGGCATCTGGTCGACGACGACCGCACAGGGCGCCGGGGCGCTGCAGACGCAGCGCCGGATCGGGATCCTCGAGCTCCTCGTCGCGTCCCCGACGCCCTTCTGGGCGGTCGTGCTGCCGATCACGGTCGCGATCTCGGCGATCGGCGTCTATTCGCTCGCGATCGGGCTCGTCTACGTGCGCGTCCTGTTCGGCGTCGCGATCGTGATCCGCGACTGGATCGCCTTCGCGGTCGCGATTCCGGCCGCGATCGCCGCGATCGGGAGCCTCGGCTTCCTCTTCGCCTCCGCGCTCGTCCGCTACCGGTCCGCGTTCATGCTCGGCAACCTCTTCGAGTGGCCGGTGTGGATGATCTCCGGCCTCCTCATCCCGGTCGCGGTGCTGCCCGGCTGGCTGCAGCCGGTGTCGTGGCTCTTCGCGCCCACGTGGGGCATGCGCGCACTCCGCCATGCGACGCTCGGCACGGGCTCGCCGTGGCTCGACATCGCCGTGTGCGCGCTGCTGTCGGTCGCGTACCTCATCGCGGGGAGCTTCTGCCTGCGCCTCTTCCTCCGGTCGGCGCGTGCGCGCGCCACGCTCGCGCTCACATGACGAACCTGCGGCTGCTCACCATCGGGGGCTACATCAGCTACCGCGCGCTGTTCGGATGGCTGAACCCGTTCACCTACGCGATCACGCTGCTGATCCCATCCCTTACGCAGCTCGCGTTCTTCGTGTACCTCGGCCGCACGGCGCACGTCGCGAACGATGCCTTCTACGTCGCCGGGAACGCGCTCGTCGCCGCCGCGACGCCGAGCCTCTTCGGCATGGCGCAGACCGTCGCCGGCGAGCGCTACACGCAGACGCTGGCGTTACTCGTCGTCTCGCCGGCGAGCCGGATCGCCGTCTTCTTCGGGCGATCGCTGCCGGCGACTGTCAACGGGATCGTCATCTCCGTCTGGACTCTTGCGATCGCCGCGGTGCTCTTCGGCATCCATATCCCGGCGCACGCACTCGCTCCGCTCGCGCTGACGATTGCGGTGACCTCATTCGCGTGCGTCGGGATCGGGCTCTTCAACGCGTCGCTCGGTCTCCGCTGGCGGGAGACGGCGGTGATCGGGAACCTCCTGCTCTACATCCTGCTCATCTTCGCGGGGGTCAACGTGCCGCTCAGCCGCCTGCCCGGCTGGATGTCGACGCTCGCGCAGGGCCTGCCGGTGACGCACGGCGCCAACGCTGCTCGCCAGCTGATCGCGGGTGCGTCGCTCGGGCACGTGCTGCCACTGATCGCCGCCGAGGCGCTCGTCGGAACGGTGTACGTCGTGATCGGCCTGTCGACGATCTCGCTGTTCGAGCTCGAGGCCCGCCGGGGCGCAACGCTGGAAGTGGCGTAGCGGTCAGGCGCGTAGGCCGTCGAGCACGACCTGGACGTAGCGGCGCCAGTCCTCGTCGCGCTCGGCGTGTTGCGCCGCCTGGATCGCGGCACCGACGAGTGCGCCGACGTCACGCGAGTCGACGCCACGCCGAATCGCTCCCGCGCGGCGGGCGCGGCGGATCAACCGGTCACCGATCTCGTGAACCTCTTCCTTCACCGACGCGACATCTTCGAACACGCACTTCTCTACGCCCTCGAAGAGGTACCGGTCGCGGCGACACGACTCGGCGGCGACCCACACGAACTCCGCGAGCGCGGCACCGGCATCCGGCTCGTCGAGGAGCTCGTTCGCGCGCGCGAGGATCTCCTCGAGCCGCATGCGCAGCACAGCCGCGCGAAGGCCGTCCTTGGTCGGGAAGCGCCGGCAGACGGTGCCGTGGCCGACCCCGGCCCGGTGCGCGATCTCGTCGATCGTCGCGTCCGGGCCGAGCTCGGCAAAGGCCGTCGCAGCCGCCTCGAGGATGCGGTCGAGGTTACGGCGTGCGTCGGCCCGCAGAACGCTCATTCCTACGCTCCGACCGCCACGGGCTCACCGGTCGCCGCCTGCGCTTCGATCTCTGCGACGTGATGCGAGCGCAAGAGCGCCACCATCACGCCGAGGGCGACGACCATGACGACGGCGCCGGCGCCGAAGGCCCAGTGGAACCCGGTGACGAGCTGGGTCGTCGTCGGATTGACCGACGGCGTCTTGCTGGCAGCGAGCGTCGAGAGGACGGCGAGGCCGAGCGCGCCGCCGATCTGCTGCGACGTGTTGAACAGCCCCGAGGCGAGCCCCTGGTCCGCGTCCTCGAGACCGGTCGTCGCGATCAGGGTGAGCGGCATGAACACCGCGCCCATCCCGAGCGACGAGAGCGCGATCGACGGGAGCACGTTCGTGAGGTACGAGCCGTGCACCGGCAGCTGCGTGAGCAGCACCAACCCGGCGGTGCTCAGGATGAAGCCCGCGGCCGCCACCGGCCGAACGCCGAGCCGCGGCGCGAACTGTGACGCGATGCCGGCCGACACCATGATTCCCGCGGAGAACGGCAGGAAGGCGATGCCCGCTTTCAGCGGCCCGTAGCCCAGCACGCGCTGGATGTAGAGCGTGTTGAAGAAGAACATCGCGAACATCCCCGACATCGCGAGGAACATCGCGATGTTGGCGGTCAGCAGCGAGCGGATCCGGAAGATCGACAGCCGGACCAGCGGCGCCTTCGTGCGCAGCTCGATCACGACGAACGCCACGAGCAGCGTGGCTGCGAGCCCGAAGAAGGCAAGCGTCTTTGCGGAGCCCCAGCCTGCCTGCTGCGCATCGACGATCGCGTACACAAGCGCCATCAACCCACCGGTCACCGTGACGGCGCCGGCGATGTCGTAGTTGCGCTCCACCTGCTCGTCACGCGACTCGGGGATCAGTCGGAACGACAGGAGGAACGTGACGATGCCGACCGGAACGTTCACGAAGAAGATCCACGGCCACGAGAAGTACTGGGTGAGCACACCGCCGAGCACGAGACCGACGGCGGAGCCGCCGATCGCGATCGCAGCCCAAACGGCAAGCGCCTTCGCACGCTCCGCACCTTCCTTGAACGTCGTCGCGATGATCGACAGCGCCGCCGGCGAGATCAGCGCGGCACCGAGACCCTGAAGCGAGCGGGCGCCGATGAGCATCCCTTCGCTCGAGGCGAGACCGTCGAGGAGCGAAGCGCCGGTGAAGATCACCAAGCCGAACAGAAACAGGCGCTTACGGCCGAGCAAGTCGCCCATTCGGCCGCCGAGGAGCAGGAATCCGCCGAACACGAGCGTGTAGGCGTTCACGATCCACTGCAAGTTGCCCTCCGTCAGATTCAGATCCTTCTGAATCGACGGGAGCGCGACGTTCACGATCGTCGCATCGAGAATGACCATGAACTGCGCAAAGCAGATCAGGACGAGAACGACCCACGGATTCGTTGCATGTTTGGCCATCGGCGGCCTCCTTCACTCATCTGGACTCTTCAGTCCGGTTAACCTAGCAAAAGCGGACCGGTTGGTCCGGTTACGGTAACGGATGTGCGTGAGCGATTGCTCATCTGGTACAGCGGGAACGGCCGCGACCTGCCGTGGCGCAGGACTCGCGATCCTTACTCGATCCTCGTCAGCGAGGTGATGCTGCAGCAGACGCAGGTCGAGCGAGTGATCCCGCGCTACGAGGCGTGGCTCGCCCGCTGGCGGACGGTCGAGGCGCTGGCGGCCGCGTCGCCGGCGGAGGTGATCATCGCCTGGCAGGGGCTCGGCTACAACCGTCGCGCCGTCAATCTGCACCGCGCCGCAGTTCACATCACAGACTACGGCTGGCCGGAGGACCTCACCAAGCTTCCCGGCGTCGGCCCCTACACCGCTGCCGCGATCGGCAGCTTCGCCTTCGGCCGCGACGTCCTGCCCGTCGACGTCAACATCGCGCGCGTTCAGGAACGGACCGGTGAGCAGTTCGACGCGTCGTGCGCGCAGGCGCTGTTCGACCTCGGGGCGACGATCTGTCTCGCGCGCATCCCGCGGTGCGACGTGTGCCCGCTCGCCGGCAGCTGCCCGTCGCGTGGACGACGCTACGAGCCGCTGCGGAAGCAG
>JAICUZ010000235.1 GCA_025935595.1 Burkholderiales bacterium | reverse complement strand
GACGAGCTCGAGCGCGGGCACGAGCCCCGGCTGTACCAGCAGGTCACCGCTCTCGAGCAGCGCGCCGCCGGGCGCGTAGATCGCGGCTCCTTCGCGCATCGTCATCACCGGCGCGAGCATCGCGAGACACGATGCGTGTGCCGGAGGCATGGCTACGCCGGCGCGCGCGAGCCGCAGCGCCGGCTCGACCAGCCGCGCCCACGGCAGGCGGCCGTGCGCACGCCAGAGCGCGTCGAGCCCCGCCGGCACGCCGGGCACCGCGCACGACGACGCACCGACCGCGTAGTGGACGAGCTCCTCGCCGAACGGCACCTCGAGCTCGCTCATCGGCGCGCCGTCGCCCGACGGCACGGCGACGAAGCAGTCGAGCAGTTTCGCCGATCCGGACGCGGCGTCGAAGTAGATGCCGTGTCCGCCGCCGAGCAGGCCGGTCATCACCGTCTCGGCGACACACGACGCGAGGCACGCCGCCACCGCGGCGTCGGCCGCGGAGCCGCCGTCGGCGAGGATCTCGGCGCCTGCCTCGGCGGTCGCCGGATGCCCGGCTGCGACGGCGGCGATCACGGAACGCGCGCGGCGAGCCGGCTGCCGAGCCGCACGAGGCCGTCGCGCGGAAAGTCGATCCGCTCGCGCACGTGCGGACCGTCGGGCACCTGGAATCGGTTCTCGGCGACGGGGCGCAGGAACAGCTCCTCGCCGTCGACGGCGAGCACGAGCCCATCGCTCTCTGCCCGGATCTCTGCGTCGGCGTCGCTGTTCGCGTACCGCCCCGCGTACGCGGCGAGCTGCGTGTCCGGCAGTTCGACGAATGACGGCACCAGCCGCCGCGCGCCGAGCACCGCGTCGAAGAACGCCTGCTCGACGTCGTAGAGCGCCTTCGCGCCCGTGGCCGAGTTGGTCAGGCCGGCAAAGACGGCACCGGCGTCGGGAACGAGCAGGAGCTGGCTCTGGAAGCCGCCGTACGACCCGGAGTGCCCCCACACCTCGACGCCGCCCACCCGTTCGCCGAACAGGCCGAGCCCGTACACGCCGCCGATCGGCTTCCCGTACGGCCGCCGCATCTCCGTGATGGCAGGCTCGTCGAGCAGCCGTTTCCCGAAGCGCACGAGATCGGTCACGTTCGAGACGAGGCCACCGGAAGGTCTTCGTGCGCGAGGGTATGGACCTTCAGCGGCGCCGATGCCCGTGCCCGTCAGGTCCGGCTCGTCGAACGACGTCCCCTCGAGCCCCATCGGCCGGAGTACCCGTGTCGAGAGAGCGTTCTCGTAGGACGTGTCGGCGCGGAGCGCCGCCAGATGGCCGGCCAGCCAGTAGCCGGTGTTCGCGTACGACCAGATCTCGTCGACGCCGACGAACCGCCGCACCGTCGGCAACTCCGCGATCGCCGCGCCGAGTGCCGCGTCGCCGGCACCGAGCCGCGCCAGGTCGCCGTCCGGCAGCTCACAGTCGAAGCCGCTCGTGTGCGAGAGGAGATGCCGGACGCGCACGTCGTCCGGCCAGACCCCGGTGGTCGCATCGAGGTCGAGCAGCCCGCAGGCGAGGAGCGCGGTGAACGGCTTCGTGATCGAGGCGGCCCGGAACCGCGTCCCCGGCTCGCACCCGAGCGCCACGACCGAGACGTCCTCTCCGACGGCGGTTCCGATCGCCATCGCCGGCACCGACCACGCCTCGACAGCCGCCTCACAGGCCGCGTGAAATGACCTATTCATCGGGAATTCGCTACCCTACTGGCCGACCCAGTCTCGGCCGTGCGCGTTCTTCCTTCGCGGCGGCGGTGATCCGGGTGACACCTGTAGACGAGAGGAGAAGCATGACCCTCACCAAGGAAGAGAAGCTGGGGCACGTCGCGAAGTTCGGGAAGAACGACAAGGACACCGGCTCGCCGGAAGTCCAGATCGCGATGCTGACCCAGCGGATCAACCAGCTGACCGAGCATCTGCGCACGCACAAGCACGACCACTACTCGCGTCGTGGCCTGCTCAAGCTCGTCGGCCGCCGCCGCAGGTTCCTGAACTACCTGCAGCGCAAGGATCTCGAGGGCTACCGCGCCCTCATCAAGGAGCTCGGCCTCCGCCGCTAGCTCCTGCCACATCCAAGGAGGGTGGAGCTTGGGCGAGCTCTCGCGTCAACGGCGAGACCTGACCCAATCTCCACCCTCTACACAAGCACAGTGGAGGAATAGGAGAGATATGAGCATTGTCGAAGCTGAGCGCCCCGCCGGGGTGCCGGTTTCCGTGTCCGTCGAGATCGGCGGGCGCGAGATCAAGTTCGAGACCGGGAAGATGGCCAAGCAGGCCGACGGCGCCGTCGTCGTGTCGAGCGGCCAGACGGTCGTCCTCGGAACGGCGCAGGGGCGGACGGAAGCGCGCGAAGGCGCGGACTTCTTCCCCCTCACGGTCGACGTCGAGGAGCGGATGTACGCCGCAGGGAAGATCCCCGGCGGCTTCTTCAAGCGCGAAGGCCGCCCCACCGAGCGGGCGATCCTGACGGCTCGCATGACGGACCGCCCGGTGCGGCCGCTCTGGCCGAAGGGCTATCGCAACGAGGTGCAGTGCGTCGCCACGGTGTTCTCGGCCGACATGGTCGTCCCGCACGACATCCTCGCGATCAACGCCGTCTCGGCTGCCCTGACCATCTCGCCGCTGCCCTTCCTCGGGCCGATCGGCGCGGTGCGCATGGGCCTGCTCGACGGCAACCTGGTCGTCAACCCGACACTCGAGGAGACCGAGCACAGCTCCGAGCTCGACCTGATCGTCGTCGGCACGAAGGACGGGCTGACGATGGTCGAGGCGGGCGCGAACCGCGTCCCCGAGAGCGTCATCCTCGAAGCGCTCGAGATCGCGCACCGCGAGATCGTGAAGCTGTGCGATGCGCAGCTGGAGCTCCGCGGCAAGGCCGGCAAGGAGAAGTGGCTCGATCCGGCGACGACCGAGAAGCTCGAGGGCTCCTACGGCCACGAGATCTGGTCGCGGATCCAGGAGCAGGGCATCCGCGAAGCAGGCGCCATCGTCGAGGAGATCGTCGCCAAGGAGATCGGCGAGCTCACGATGAGCTCCGACAGCGGTCACGTCCTGCGTGAGCTCCAGACCCGCATGTCGCTGGCGCAGATCGTCGAGAAGCAGCGGTCGACCGCCGTCGAGACACCGGTGCGCGAGCAGTTCGAAGCCGACCTGCGTGCGCTCACCGACGCAGAGCAGGACTCGAAGGAGCTCAAGTCCGCGAAGCGGCACCTGCTCTTCGAGCGCATCGTCGACACCGTCGAGCTGCCGTTCCCGGTCGGCCCGGCGACGGTCGACGGCGAGCCGGTCGTCAAGGACTCGCTGACGAAGTCGTACGTCAAGAAGGCGTGCGAGTCGATCTACAAGAGCCTCGTCCGGCAGAAGATCGCAGTCGAGAAGCGGCGGCCAGACGGCCGCTCCGAGACGGAGATCCGTCCGATCGAGGTCGAGGTGTCGGTAATGCCGCGCACCCACGGCTCGGGCCTCTTCACGCGCGGGCAGACGCAGATCATGACGCTGCTGACGCTCGGCACGGCGAAGGAGGGCCAGCGGATCGACGACCTCTCGCTCGAGACCGATCGCCGCTACATGCACCACTACAACTTCCCGCCGTACTCGGTGGGCGAGACGGGCCGCATGGGCTCGCCGAAGCGCCGTGATATCGGCCACGGCGCGCTCGCGCAGCGGGCGCTCGAGGCGGTCATCCCGCCGGCCGACGAGTTCCCGTACACGATCAGGCTCGTGTCCGAGACGCTCGAGTCGAACGGCTCGTCGTCGATGGGCTCCGTCTGCGGCTCGACGCTCGCGCTCATGGATGCCGGGGTGCCGATCAAGGAGCCGGTCTCCGGCATCGCGATGGGCCTCGTCAAGGAGGGCGACGACTACGTCATCCTCACCGACATCCAGGGTGCGGAGGACCACCTCGGCGACATGGACTTCAAGGTCGCCGGCACGCCGGACGGGATCACCGCGCTCCAGATGGACATCAAGATCACCGGCGTCAGCCGCGAGATCATGGAGCGTGCGCTCGCGCAGGCGAAGGAGGCTCGCGTCGCGATCCTCGGCCGCATGCTGGAGGCGATCTCGCAGCCGCGCGAGATGGTCGCCGAGCACGCACCGCGGATCTCGACGATCCAGATCAACCCCGAGTACATCGGCATGGTGATCGGCAAGGGCGGCGAGACGATCCGCTCGCTCGAGTCCGACCACGACGTGCAGATCGACATCGAGGAAGACGGGACGATCCTCGTGTACGCCACCGAAGGCACCAAGGGCGACGCCGCGATCGCTGCCATCCGGGCGCTCACCAAGGAGCCCGAGGTCGGCGACGAGTACACCGGCCGCGTCGTCAAGACGACCGACTTCGGCGCGTTC
>JAICUZ010000003.1 GCA_025935595.1 Burkholderiales bacterium | reverse complement strand
CGTCTTTGCGCTCGACGTCGAGAGCGGGAAGACGATTTGGCGGTACAACGGAAATCTCGACGAGACCATCAACACCGTGTGCTGCGGCTGGACCAGTCGCGGTGTCGCAATCGGCGACGGTCACGTCTATCTCAGCAAGCTCGACGGGACGCTCGTGGCGCTGGACGCGGACACGGGAAAGCAGGTGTGGTCCGTCGCCGTCGGCGACTGGAAGAAGGGCGCAACCATCACCAGCGCGCCGCTCTACTACGACGGGCTGGTCGTGACCGGCATCTCGGGAGGCGAGTTCGGCGTCCGTGGGAGCGTCACCGCATACGACGCCAAGACCGGCAAGCTCGCCTGGCGGTTCTACACGATTCCCGGGCCCGGACAGTTCGGACACGACACCTGGCCGCAGGACAACGACGCGTGGAAGCACGGCGGCGCTCCTGTCTGGCAGACACCGGCGGTCGACCCGAAGCTTGGTCTTCTCTACTTCTCGACCGGCAACACGTCACCAGACTTCGACGGCAGCAGCCGCAAGGGCGACAACCTGTTCGCGAACTCGATCGTCGCGATCGACGCCAAGACCGGCCAGTACCGTTGGCATTTCCAGCAGGTTCATCACGACATCTGGGACCTCGACTCCCCGTCGCCTGTCGTGCTGTTCGACCTGAAGGTCGACGGGACGATGCGCCACGGCATCGCCGAAGCGAGCAAGACGGGATGGGTGTACATCCTCGACAGGACGAACGGTAAGCCTCTCGTCGGCATCGACGAGAAGCCTGTTCCGCAGGAACCTCGCCAGAACACGGCGGCGACGCAGCCGTATCCCGTCGGCGACGCGTACACGCCGCAGTCGGTCACGGCGGAAGAGGTCGCGCGCCTGACGAAGGCTCGCGCAGCCGCCGCAAAGAAGGCCGGCGGCGAGGACAAGCTCGGTACACCGAAGTGGAAGTACGTGAACGAAGGTCGGATCTTCACTCCCTTCTGGGGCCAGACCGGCGTCATCTCGAAACCGAGCACGATCGGCGGGACGAACTGGCCGCCGTCGAGCTACAACCCCGCGACCGGCTATCTGTATGTCTGCTCGGCCGAGGCGATCTCGATCTTCACGAGCACCGAGACGACGTACCAGCCGGCTGACATCCGGCAGGGCAACGACTTCCTCGGCAGCGCGTTCAACGCCCCTGACGGGAACATCGTTCGAGGCACGTTCACCGCGATGGACATGCGCACGAACAAGATCGCCTGGCAGAAGCAGTGGGATCACAGCTGCTACAGCGGATCGGTCACCACGGCCGGCGGGCTCGTCTTCGTCGGGCACAACGACGGACGCCTGATCGCCTACGACGCCCGTAACGGTGCACAGCTCTGGGAGTTCCAGACGGGAGCCGGGGCCAACGCGACCGCGACGGTGTTCGAGCACAAGGGCAAGGAATACGTCATGCTCCTCTCGGCAGGCAGCTCGCTCGGTGGAACGACTCACGGCGACAGCGTCTGGCTCTTCGGGCTCGACGGCCAGCTCGGTCCTGCCTCGGCGAAGCTGGGAGGCTAGACGTGAGATCGAAATCGCCCTCTCTCCATCAGCGTTCGGCGGTGCACACCCTCTCGCTGGCAGCCGCCGCCTTCATCGTCGTCGGTGTTGCCGGCGGATGCGGCGGCGGAGGCAACAAGACAACGGTTGCGCCGACGACGACCACGACCCCCACAACCGCAACGACGACGACCACCGGTGGCACAAAGGTGGCGGCTGGGGCTCAGCTGTTCACCGACAACTGTGAGTCATGCCACGGGACCATGGGCGCCGGCGGGCACGTCGGCCCCAACCTGCAGAAGTCGCCTGTCGCCGGGCACCTGGACCAGGTCGAGAACCAGATCCGGCACGGCGGCGGCGCGATGCCCCCGTTCTCAGGCGTCCTGTCGGATCAAGAGATCGGAACGGTCGCCCACTACGTCGTCGAACAGATCGCACCGAAGGGGTGAGGAACCAATGACCTTCGAAGACTGGATCTTCGCGATCCACCTGCTCTTCGCCGCGACGCTCGTAGGCTCGCTCGTGATGTCCTGGATCGTCGTCGTCTCGATGCGCACCGCCGATACCCCGGACGCAACGTTGAACCTGCACCGGGTGGGGCTCGTCGCGACCGGCGCGACCATCATCGGCCTGGCCGGTGCCATCACGCTCGGGATCTGGCTCGCCATCCTGCGCGTCGACTTCCACCCGTGGGACGGATGGGTGATCGGGGCGATCGTCCTCTGGAGCATCGCCACGGTCGCGCTGCTCCGTTCGTTTGTCGAGTACGCGAAGCCGATCGACAAGGCGAAGGCCCTCGTCGCTTCGGGACAGACCGGCTCGAGCATGGAGCTCACCGCCTTGAACCGCACGGCGACCGGGCTCTTGCTTCGCGTCGTGGCCTCCGCGGCGATCGTCCTCATCGTCGTCGACATGATCTGGAAGCCGGGTGCCTGACATGCTCGCAGCGATCAGACCCGATATTCAGAGCTTCGCGCTTCTGCTCCACCTCGTCGGCGCGACCGTCGTCTTCGGCGCCTTGCTGGCGAGCGCCACGTCCATCGTCCTCGCTCGTGGCGATACCAGGTTGCTTCGCCTCGGATACTTCTCGCTTCTCCTCGTCGGTCTACCCGGCCTGATCCTGCTCCGGCTCGCCGGGCAGTGGCTCTACCAGTTGCAGAAATGGAACGACCTTCCGTCGCAGTTCGCTCGGCCCACCTGGCTCGACATCGGCTTCATCGTTGCCGACTGGGGCGGGATCCTGTTCCTGCTCGCGCTCGTCCTCGGCGGGATAGGCGTCCACCGCCTGCGCAACGACAGAGGGGGCACCCTGCTCCTCCGGGCGACGATGGTGATCTCGCTCGTGCTCATCGTCGGCTACGTCGTCGCGGTGTGGGCGATGACCGGCAAGCCGAGCTAGCGCCCGAGACCTTCGAAAATGGGGCCGCGACCCGATCGCGGCCCCATTGCGGTTGCGGGAGGCTGTCCGGGTTCAGCAGGTCGGACGGCCACACGAAAAGGAGAGTCGGCATGGACGAGATCGTGATCACACCCGAAGGACGCGAGCGGCTCGAGGCGGAGCTGGAGCGGCTCACGAACGACGGTCGCCGCGAGATCGCGGAGAGACTCACGCGCGCCGTCGCCAGCGAGGCGAACCGCGCCGAAAGTGCCGAGTACCTCACCGTTCTCGACGACCAGGCGCTTCTCGAACGGCGGATCGCATTGCTCGCTGAACGGCTGCGGTCCGCTCAGGTGATCGAGCCGCAGCTGGGGAACGGACGCGTCGATGTGGGGGAGCGCGTGCGTGTGCGCGACCTCGAATCCGGTGCGCGACTGGAGCTCGAGCTCGTCGGCACGCTCGAGTCGGACGCCGGCGCCGGACGGGTCTCGGTCGCCTCGCCGTTCGGCCGGGCGATTCTCGGTCTTCGGCGCGGCGAGGTCGCAGAGGTCCACGCGCCGCGCGGCAAGCTCAGGTTCAAGGTCCTCGCGGTCGAGACGACCTGACCGGCCCCACTCCTCGCGACGCTCGCACCCGGCAATCGATGGAGGCGCGCGGCGTCGCGGATGGGGCAGCGCCCCGATACCGATCCTGTCTCTCATGGGCCACGCTGTGAGGTGAGGTAAGAGCGGCCCTCCCGCCGACACCAACAGGGACAGAAGCCAAAGGGAGATGAGAACGCATGGAGTCAACGCGGTATCTGATCGTGGGCGGCGGAATGACCGGCGACGCAGCCGTCAAAGGGATTCGAGAGCGCGACCAGGACGGGTCGATCGTGCTCGTCGGCGCCGAGCCGCATCCGCCGTATGCACGTCCGCCGCTCACCAAAGGTTTGTGGGCGGGGAAGGACGAGGCGAAGATCTGGCGCGGCACGGAGGACGCGGGAGCCGCCCTGCGGCTCGGTCGTCGCATCGTCTCGCTCGACCTCGACCGCCACGTAGCGACGGATGACCGCGGCGACGAGTACGGCTGGGAGAAGCTGCTGCTCGCCACGGGCGGCCGTCCTCGCACGATTCCGGGGACCGAGGGAGTCGTCTACTTCCGCACACTCGACGACTACCGGGCGATCCGCGCCAGGATGCGTGACGGCGCGAGCGCCGTCGTCATCGGTGGCGGTTTCATCGGCTCGGAGCTCGCGGCGTCGCTTGCGACGAACGGCTGCCGGGTGACGATGGTCTTTCCGGAGCGCGGGATCGCATCGCGGGTGCTGCCGGCCGAGCTCTCCGCCTATGTGACCGACGAGTACCGTCGGCGCGGCGTCGAGGTGCTGACGGAAGAGACGGTCGCCGCTGCAGGCGCAAACTGGGTGACCACGGGCTCGGGCAGGACGATCGAAGCTGACACCATCGTCGCCGGGCTCGGGCTCGAACCTGAGACCGACCTCGCGACAGCCGTCGGCCTCGAGGTCGACAACGGCATCGTCGTCGACGAGTTGGGCCGCACGGCCGGGCACGACGACGTCTTTGCTGCCGGCGACGTCGCGAGCTTCCCCGTCGCGGCGCTCGGACGCCGGTTCCGCGTCGAGCACGAGGACCACGCGAAGTCCCACGGACGGGCGGTCGGCGCGAACATGGCGGGAGCGAACGTTCCGTACCTCCACCTGCCGTTCTTCTACTCAGACATGTTCGACCTGGGCTACGAAGCGGTCGGCGAGGTCGACTCACGGTTCGAGACCGTCGAGAGTTGGGAGGAGCCCAACCGCAAAGGGATCGTGGCGTACGTCGACGAGTCGCGCCGCCCGCGGGGATTCCTCTACTGGAACGTGTGGGACCATGTCGACCTCGGTCGCGAGCTGATCTCCGCCGGCGCGCCGATCCAAGAGGCGGCGCTTGTCTAGCGCGCTCGCACGTTCTCGGAAGCCGAAGGTTGCACAGGAGCTCATCTGTGAGCGTGTCTACCGGCCGCTTGCGCACGTCGTCGTGGCCGTGCTGCTTCCCTTCCGCGTGCCGCCGCCGTTCGTCGCCGCCGCAGCAGGCGCGACCGGAGTCGCAGCGGCGGTTCAGCTCGCGCAAGGCAAATTGCTCCTTGCTGCGATCCTGATTCAGGCGAAGACGATTCTCGACAACGCCGACGGCCAGCTCGCGCGACTCTCGGGGCGGATCACCGCCTTCGGGCGGTACCTCGACTCGGAGCTCGACCTGCTCGTCAACGCGGCGCTCTTCGCCGGTGTCGCCTTCGCCACTGGACGGGCCGCGCTCGCCGCGGCAGGCTTCGTGGCGTTGACGATCGTGCTGAGCGTGAACTACAACGCCGAGCGGCTCTACCGCGCCGAGCACGGCGAGGACGTGACCGCGATGCCGGAGACGACCGGGCGTGCAGCGAACTTGCTGCGCGTGCTCTACCTGCTCGTCTACTCGCCGCAGGATCGATTCGTCGAGCGCTTCGTCGAGCATCGGCTACGCGATGCGGGGCTGCGCGAGCGGCGCGCCTACCACGACCGCGCCACGCTCGTGGTGCTGGCGAACCTCGGGATGTCGACGCAGCTCCTCATCTTCGGGGTCTGCATCGCGCTCGGACAGCCTGCAGTGTTTGCCTGGATCGCGCTTTCGGAGTTGGGGCTCGTGCTTCTGCTCGCGATACGGCGCGAACGTTTCATTCGCGTCCCGCAGATCACGGAGGAGTCGGCATGACCAGCGTCATCGAGTTGATCTCGCCCGCGGCGGAAGCCGAGCCCAGGGCGGTCGCGTCGGAGGACTGGCGACGGTTCGAGGGCTATGTCGGCGAGATCTTCACCGCGCTCGGGATGGACCTGTCGGCCCCAGGTACCCGGGAGACGCCGCACCGGTTCTTGCAGGCGCTTCGCGATGCGACCGCGGGCTACGACGGAGATCCCAAGTTGCGGACGGTGTTCGCGAGCGAGCGGCCGCCCGCCGTCGACGGGTCCCACAGCCAGATCATCGAGGGACCGATCGTCTTCCATGCGCTCTGCGAGCACCACGCGCTTCCCTTTTTCGGCGTTGCGCACATCGGGTACATCGCCGGGCCCGAGATCATCGGCATCTCGAAGCTGACGCGGCTCGTCCGCCTGTACGCGCGCCGCTTCACGGTGCAGGAGCGCCTCGGCGAGCAGGTCGCAGACCTGCTCGAAGAACTCGTTCGACCGCGCGGCGTGGCCGTTCGTCTCGAGGCGGCGCATCTGTGCACGCAGATGCGCGGGGTCGCCGAGCACGAGTCTCGCACGGTGACGACCTTCTGGCGCGGTCTGTACGACGAGCGCGCCGAGCTCCGCGCGGAGTTCATGGCCGAGATCGGCAGCCGCCGCTGACGCCGCTGGAGCTTCTCTTCGAAGCACGATGCTCGAGCAGGCGTGAGCTTGACCTGCCCGTAGAGCTGCGCGCGCTCTACGGCGGCGGTCTCGCCTTCGATGAGCCGTGCGTCTTCGCCAACTTCGTCGAGACAGTCGACGGTGTCGTCGCGATTCCCGACCTGCCGCGCTCGAATGCTCTGATCTCAGGCGGGAGCGAGGCCGACCGCTTCGTGATGGGGCTGCTCCGCGCATCGGCCGATGTGGTTCTCGTCGGTTCGGGGACGATGCGCGCCTCGCCGAAGGGAACCTGGCAACCCGAGCGTGTCTACCCGCCGGCCGCGGCAGCGTTTGCGGACTTGCGACGTCGACGGAGCCGGCCTCCGTCTCCGTCGGTCGCGTTCGTCACTGCGGGCGGGTCGTTCGATCCCACGCACCCTGCCCTCGAACGCGGCGCGATCGTATTGACGACACGGCGCGCCGCCGCCGGCCTACAGCGGAACGTGTCGGCCGCGGCCGAGGTCGTCGCCGTGAACGAAGGCGAACAGGTCGACTTGCAGCAGGCTCTCGCGTGCCTCCACGAACGCGGCCATACAATGATCTTGTCGGAAGGCGGTCCTACGCTGTTCGCGTCGTTGCTTCGCTCACGAGTTGTCGGTGAGCTCTTCCTCACTATCTCTCCGCTCCTCGCCGGGCGCGACGTGCAATCGCGTCTCCCGTTGATCGAGGGCGTCGAGCTCCTGCCCGGAGCGACGGCGGGCCTGCAGCTGCTCTCCGCGCGGCGGCACGAGAACCACCTGTTCCTGCGGTACGAGCTCGGGCGAGGAGTGAGTTGAGCCTCCACTACGGCGGTCCGCAGATTGCGATCGGGGTCGTCTTTGCACTGTTGGCGCTCGTGTTCGCGACGGCGTTCCTCGTGATCGCGGTGCAGGCGGGCTCGGACGTCGGCTTCGAGCGCGTTCACGACGTCGGCTACTGGCTGCGGCGGCGGTGGCTCGCGCTCCTGGTCGTGGTCGGCGTGGTCGTGGTCGGGATCTCGCTGTTCGACCTGCCCTACGCGAGCGGCG
Source organism: Burkholderiales bacterium (assembly GCA_025935595.1). Classification (GTDB taxonomy): domain Bacteria; phylum Actinomycetota; class Thermoleophilia; order Gaiellales; family Gaiellaceae; genus PALSA-600. Next base: position 24,129 of record JAICUZ010000003.1, on the reverse strand, counting down.
GCGCGGGACGGACGGTCGTGAAGGTCACCGGCGGGCAGTTCTTCTGGTCGTTGCAGCCCGCCCAGGTCTCGGCCGGAACGCGCGTGCGCTTCGACGTCACCTCCGTCGACGTCAACCACGGATTCGGTCTCTACGACCCGCACGGTCATCTGATCGGCTCCGTGCAGGCGATGCCCGGCTACCACAACAAGCTCGACCTCACTCTCTCCGAGGCGGGCGTCTACTGGATCCGTTGCTTCGAGTATTGCGGGCTGAACCACTCGACGATGGAGAGCTCCTTCAAGGTGACTCGCGGCTGATGGCAAGCGTCACCGCGCCGGCTCCCTCTGCGCTGCACCCGCGCGCCGCCGCGTTCACCGAGGGCGCGCGATCGGTCGAGCGTCGCATCGGCCTGCTCTTTGCGGCGACCGGGACCGTGCTGATCCTGCTGATGGGCGTGCTCGGCCTGATCATGCGCCTGACCCAGGCGAACGTCATCGATGTGTCGCCGGCGTGGTTCTACCGTTTGCTGACCCTGCACGGCATGGGGATGATCACCGGCGCCCTGATCGCGGCGATGGGGGCGCTCTGGTATGTGCTGCACGAGAGCGTGCCGTTGCGTGTCGGGCACATGCTCGCGAGCTACGCGCTGACCGTCGTGGGCGCTGTCTGCGTGCTGGTTGCGACGTTGGTCGGCGGCTTCGGCGCCGGATGGACGTTCCTGCCGCCGCTCTCCTTCTATCCGGCCGGTCAGTGGCCGGTCTGGTCGGAGAGCCTGTTCTTCGTAGGGATGCTGCTGGTCGGCGGCGGCTTTTTCGTCTACTGCATCGACGTCCTCAGACAGACGACGAACACCTTCGGCGGGCTCACCGGCGCGCTGGGTTGGCGCTTCCTGGCCGAACACGAGGCGCAGCCGCCGCCTGCCTCGGTGATCGCTGCGACGGTGATCGCGTTCGACGGGCTACTCGCGATGTCTGCGGGAATGACGATCGGTCTCGGCCTGCTCGGCCGCACCTACGACAGCGGCGTCGGCTTCGACCTGCTCGTCTCGAAGAACCTCGTCTACTTCTTCGGCCACACGATCGCCAACCTGCTCATCTACCTCGTCGCCGGCGCCGTGTACGTGCTGCTGCCCCGGTACGCGGGCCGTCCCTACGAGGTGACCAAGGTCTTCGTCGCCGGGTGGGGAGTGGCGCTCGTCTTGATCGTCACCGTCTATTCGCACCACCTGTACATGGACTTCGTCCAGCCACGCTGGGCCCAGATCGTCTCCGAGATCAGCTCGTACGCTTCGGCGCTTCCCGTTGCCGTAGTCACCGTCTACTCGATGACGATGCTCGTCTGGGGATCGCGCTACCGCTGGACGCTCGCCTCGACGCTGCTCTACCTCGGCCTCATGGGCTGGGCGATCGGCGGTACCGGCGCGGTGATCGATTCGATCATCCCGTTCAACTTCCGCCTCCACAACACGGTGTGGGTCGTCGCTCACTTTCACACGTATCTCATGCTGACCGTCGTCGTCTGGCTGCTCGCGTTCATCGCTCACTTGCTCGAGCGGGACGCCGGCCGGACGTCGTCGAGGCTCGCGCGCACGTGGACGGTCATGCTGCTGCTCGTCGGCGGATTCGGCCTGACCGGTACCTGGTTCGTCGAAGGTGTGCTTGGCGTCCCTCGCCGCTACGCGATTCAGCCGCCGGGCACCGCCGGCTACAGCCTCGTCGGCAGCATCTTCGGGATCCTGTTCGCGCTCGGCGTTCTCGCCTGCGTCGCCCAGCTCGTGTCGCTCGGGCGAGCGGCCTGGGCCGGCCGTCACTACGTCGTCGCCGAGCGTGTGGACAGCTGGACCGGGACGCACTACGGAGCACGGGTCGAACGGGACACCTTCGAGCGTCCGGCGGTCGAGACCGCGCCCTGGCGACCGTGGGACGTCCCGCTTGCGGGTCCCGTCCAGATCTGGTTCGGCGCCGCGGCCTGTGTCGTCGCGCTCGCCTCGTTCTTCCCGCAGATCGTCTCTGCCTCCGAGTCGAGTGTCCGCTACCACCACCTCGACCACGCCGGCCATTTCTTCCTCGGAGTGGTCGCCGGCTTGACCATTGCGTCGCTTCCGGCGGTGTCCCGGAGACTGGGCGACCGGTCCTCGCTCGGGCTCGCAGGAGTGATGCTTGCGCCGTCAGCGATGATGCTCGTGATGGTGCCGCGGTTCTACGAGCCCCTCGAGCACCACTCGTTCGAGCATGCCCTCTACCACCTCGCAATGGCCGGGTTCGGCCTGGTCACCGGTCTCGCAGCGAGCCGGCTTGGCCGCGTCGGCGGTCGGCTCTCCGCATTCCTGTCGGTCGGGATGGTGCTCCTGTTCGCCGCCGCCATGAAGGGAGGCTGACCGAAAATGACCGACGACTCGCACGGCACCTCGGACGAGCTCTGGCGCTGGCTCCTCGGCGGGCTGGCAGGAGGCGCTGTTGTCCTCGGCCTGCTCGTCGCGGCGTACGCGATCGGGTACCACCGTGGCCAGAACAGCACAACCGAAACGATCGCGGTGACCACGACTTCACGGTCGACTACGACGACCTCGAAGCCGAAAGGGCTGGGCCCCGTTCACGTCACCCCGGCGCTCGTCGCCCGCGGCAAAGCCCTCTACACGAGCGACGGTTGCTCAGCCTGCCATTCTCTCAGCGGGGCCGCCGGGGCAGGGCCGACCTTCAAGGGCCTCGCCGGCGGGACGACCACGCTCACGACGGGCCAGTCGGTTGCCGCTGACGACGCGTACCTTCAGCGCTCGATCGCGGATCCTGACGCCCAGATCGTGAAGGGCTACCGCCAGGGGATCATGACGCCCGCAGTCGCGGCTCTGGGCCTCGGCGCAAAGCCCAGCGACATCCGCGCGCTCGTCGCGTTCATCAAGTCGCAGCGGTAGCTCGGCCGGCAGTCGATCTGGCCACCCATCGCCGAAGACGTTCTCGATCAGACAGTCTCGTTCGGGTCTTGCTCAGCGGCGAGCTTCTTTGATCCCTGGAGCACGTCTTGGAAGTGACGTTCTTGAATTGGCAGAGCCCAACTCACGAGATCGCTCACATCTTCGTTGCGTGCCGACGCGTTCATCGTTTTCAGGACAGACCAATGGCCGACCTCGGCCGCTTCCGCCATCGTGAGAAACTCGAAGCCGTCGAGCGCGTCCGCGTCGGAGTCCAAGTACGTCGACATCATCTCAGCGGCCTTCTTCTTGACTTCGCGCGCCTCGTCGAGGATCGCGGTCTTCTTGCCTTCGAAGTTGCCCGCGACGCTCTCGCAACGCTTCGCTGTCTCTGCGGCCTCTGCAGCCATCTTTTGCAGGGTCGCAACGAGGCTTGCGTCCTGCTTTTCGGTGAGTTTCGAGACCTTCCCACCGGCGGCCTCCGCCGCCATTGCGAGCCCGGTGACCTCGGCCAGCTTCTCCTCGAGGTGCGTAAGTTCCGCCATCTGATTGCTTCCTCCCGGCTATGAAGTAGGACAACGGGTGATCGCCGTGACGACCGTGCCCCAAACCTGCGGACGTCGGCTAAGACGTTTTTTGAAGCCAGGACGAGGACATAACCACGCCTATGGCGGTGGTGGAGGACGTTATGGCAGCGACCTGCGAGCTCGGAGATCTCCGGAGCCAGGGGAGATGTTGACCTACAGTGTGCGACTCGGCTCCCTCAACGGCGAGGTGCTCGGGACGTACCGGCACCACGGGCCAGACGAGCCAAGACGCGGAACGTTGCTCAGTCCACAGGAAGGACTCGAAGGCGGCCCGTGGAGGGTCAGTGACTACGTCCAGAGCGACACCTCGGCTCCCTTGAAGAACGTCCTCATCGTTGAACTGCTAGGCGGCTAGCGCACGTGGGAGAGATCGATCCTCTCGGGACCCGAAGAGACGGGCTGGATGTGTTCCTCGACCGGAAGCTCGAAGAGGGCTACGAGATCGAGACTCGCACGGACACGCACGCGATCATCTTCCGGCGACCGAAAGGCATCAAACGGTTCACGAGCGGTGCAGACCCAGGTCGCCACGTCGTCGAGGTCGACGAAGACGGGGTCGCAACAATGAGGCCGGCCGAGCCGCGACGCAACTGACAGCTCCGATCACCCCGTTCGTGCCCCAAGGCCTCGCCTCCTACAGGTTTGGGACGAGGTGTCGATAAGCAACCCGTGCCGTCGCTGCTCTCGCTTCAGTATCCGAACGGACGAATCCACGAGATGGAGTCGTCGGAAGTTCTGAAGTTCGGCCAGGAGTTCACGATGTACGGGCGCCGGTGGAAAGTCGTTGGGCCTCTCGGACGCTCAGCCGGGAGGTACGCCGCCCGCGAGCGTCGGCTCCTTTGTCGTCCGCATGGTGAGTAGGTAGTCCGAGCACTCCACCCGGCGAGTACGGTGAAGTGTCACCGACGATCGGGAGGGCTCTTGGCGACGAAGAAACAGAAGGCACGGGCCGCCGCGGCGGGCAAGGAGCCGACAGGCAAGCCGAAGCCGAAGAAGAAGACGTCACGCGGCAAGTAGGGGTGCGGGAGGCCGACGCCGGCTTACGCATCGCGGTGCTCGCGCCCATCGCGTGGAGAGTTCCGCCGCGGCACTACGGCCCGTGGGAGCAGTTTGCGTCCCTCCTGACAGAAGGGCTCGTTGCGCGCGGCCTGGACGTGACGTTGTTCGCGACCGCCGACTCGATTACCGGCTCTCGCCTCGTCGGGACCGCGCCGATCGGGTACGCAGAGGATACGAGGGTGGACGCGAAGGTCTGGGAGGCGTTGCACATCGCGACTGCATTCGAACGGGCCGACGAGTTCGATCTGATCCACAACGGCTTCGACTTCTTGCCGCTGAGCTTCAGCCGCCTCGTGGACACGCCGGTTGTCACGACGATTCACGGCTTTTCATCGGAGCAGATCCTGCCCGTCTACGAGCGCTACAACGACATCGGCCACTACGTCGCGATCAGCGACTCCGACCGGCACGACCGGCTCGACTACGCGGCGACGATCCATCACGGGATCAACATCGGCGAGTTCGACCTGGGGAGCGGGGACGGTGCCTACCTCTTGTTCTTCGGAAGGATCCATCCGGACAAGGGAACCGCCGAGGCGATCGATGTCGCCCAGAGGGTCGGCATGCCGTTGGTGATTGCGGGGATCGTCCAGGATCGCGATTACTTCGAGCAGTTCGTGGAGCCGCGAGTGGACGGCGCGCAGGTGAGCTACGTCGGTCCTGTCGACCGCGACCACCGTGCGGCGGTACTTGGCGGTGCGACTGCGCTTCTGCACTTGATCGACTTCGATGAGCCGTTTGGGTTCAGCGTCGTCGAGGCGATGGCATGCGGGACGCCGGTAGTCGCGCGGCGCCGCGGCTCGATGGCAGAGATCATCCGCGACGGCGAGAGCGGTTTCCTCGTCGACACCACCGATGAGGCTGTCGCCGCCGTACGCAGGTCTACGACGCTGGACCGCCGAGCGGTGCGGGCGTCAGTCGCAACGCGCTTCGACATCGAACGGATGGTCGACGACTACGTGGCGTTGTACCGCCGGCTTGTCTGAGCGAGCCGCTCCGCTCCGAACACGTCAGCGCCGTGGCCGGATCGTCATTGCACTTCGGTGCGACCGAGCTCGACGGCCTGACGAGACGTCGACAACGGTGACGGCTACCGCCTTGTAGCCACCTTCGACCCCGGCCGCTTGCCGATCGAATTCGACCACAGTTCCGGCGCAACGATCACCCAGCTCATGGCCCGGCGCGAAGCCATCGACTTCTACGAGCAGCCGCTCGCCGTCCTCGGTTCGGACGAAGCCGTGCTGCTTCGCCGGGTTGAACCAAAGCATGGCGCCGCGCATGTGCCTGCTCAATGCCGGCTGTGGCGCTCCGCCCGCGCGGCCTTGCAGGCGTATGCCAGAAATCGTCAGCTCGGAACTCCGCTCGATCCGCTCGCTCATCGTGAACCTCGATCCGCGGAAAGAACCCGCTTCGCGGAGGCGTGAGATAAGACCTGCAACGCCCGGCCCACAAGGCACGCAAACGCCTCACGTCGACTCCTGGTTTGTAGCGTAGCTTGTTTGGCCGGCGCGCCCACGCTGACTGTTTCAGGCGGGGTCGCGGCGGTACCTCTGGTCTATGACGACCGTCGCCGTCTCGGGATCCGAGCTTCCTTCGAGCTGTTCAGCGACCTCGCCCGCGGGACCGATCTTCTTGACGACGACGTACGCACCGTGGCTCTCGATGACTTGTGCCCACCCTTGTGATGATGCTTCGTGACCGGTCACGTTCAGGAACAGCCGGGGGCCCATGCGGACCTCGGCGTATTCCGCCAGCGTCAAGAAGACGACTTCGTGACACCTCATGTCGGCGCACTCGCAGAGGAAGGGCGCCACACCCTCGAACTCGCCGGCCTCGGCGACTTTGTCGATCCGCTCGTTTGCTTGCCGGAAAATCGAATCGTTCCGCCCGATCTGTTCGGCGCTCAACCCTGCCGTGCTGTGATCGGTTCCGTGTTCTTGGCTCATGGGAGGATGTGTCCCTAACGTGGACGCCCAAACGAGTCAGCTCCAAGTCTTGACGATGTCGTACCCGTCGTGATGTTCAATCACATGCTCGGCGTCGGAGAAGATGTGGCCCGGGGTGATGAGGAACCAGTCTGGGCACCGGCGGACTCGTGCATACTCGTCGAGTGGCACCTCGAGCCTTTCGGTGCATCCCTCGGTCGCACACTCGCAAATGAGCTGAAGATCCTGGTCGTCGTTGAAGCGTTCGGAAAGCTCGGCGATACGGTCGTTCACCGACCGGAAAAGGGCCTGGTTCTTTGCCTGACGTACTTCCCGCGGCGACACGCGACGAATCAGCCGTGGGCGACGACTGTTCCAGGCTTCGTCGCCCGGTAGTCGGCCTGCGTCATCTTCACGAGGTCTCGGCATTTGAGATTGCCGCACTCACAGACGAACTCGAACACCGCTGTCTCGTCGTCGTACCGGCTTGCTGCATTGAGGATCTCGTCGTTGACAAGGCGGCGAACCGAGCTTGCGGCGTCGCGACCCGTCTCCACTGGGTGCGTCGTTCTCATCATGTCTTCCTTCCGAGCTTGTCCCGCCAGTGCTGCACACGGCGGAAAACGAAGCGCTCTAGGGCCGTGTCGAACACAGGCGGCGGAAGGGCGTTGAGATCCCAAAGTACCACCGTCCTCCCGATGTGCCAAGCGGTGCAGGCAGCCTGATGCCTGAAACCTGGAGTCTTTAGGAGTCGCGAAGTCGGCGAGCGCGGCGGCGATCTCCTTGTTCGATCTGCCCGTCGCCCGTAGGCGTCACAGGCGGCAGGACAAGGGGTTCGAGACGTACACAGTCAAGTCGATGGCGGCTGTCGTCGCGGAGCTCGAGAAGGCTGGGTTCGGCTTCGGAAAGCAGGGGGCGAGTCCCGGTCAGTTCGTGGACTTCCCCGGCAACCCGACAAGCAACGGCACCGGCTTCTACGTCGCCGCGCCGCGGCCCGCTTAGGACGACAAAGGAGGGGCGGCGGCCATGCAGCGGCCGCCCCTCAGGCCGCCGCGATCGAGGAGCACGAAGAGGGCGCCTGACACAGCTCCCGAGTTCGCCTCGCCCACAGCGACCAGGCGGCCTGACTGGAGAGCCTCCGCTCGCGACCAATTGTCGCGTGTGTGCGAGGAGACAGTCGGGTACTCCAATCGGTACTCGTGACCCATAAGCCGTGGTTCCTACAGCTGCACGACTTCGATGTCTTCCGCCTTGACGTGCTGGGGGGCGCTGCCGGCGAGACCGCTGGCGGTCAGCAGTGAGAACAATGCAGCGCCAAGCAGTGTTATGACAGCTGAGCGGAAGGCGCCCGAGTGGGCGGCGCCCGCGGTGAGCCCGGCGGCTGCGATTCCGCCCGCGTAGCGGGCCGTCATGAACAGACCGGCTGCTGCGCCGGCGAGGCGGTGCGGGGCGGCCTCGACCGCAGTTGTCTGGAGGGAGGCTCCCGCGATCCCTACCCCGAGCCCGACGACTGCGAGCCCCGCCGCGACGGACGCCGTGGACGGCGCTCCCACGATTGCGACCAGCGCAGCCATACCTGCTGCGATCGCGATGCTGCCGATGACGACTGGAAAGCGGCGGCCACGACGATCCGACATCGTCCCACCCGCGGGTGAGCCTGCCATCATCGCTACCGACAGCGCGGCGACGACAGCGCCGGCTCCGCTGGCGCTCAGATTCAGCCTCCGCTCCACGAGCACTGGTACGAGCAGGAGCAGTGAGTACATGCAGAGGTTGTGGAGGAAGATCGTTGCGGTCGCCGCCGCGTATGCGCGGCGACGGAACAGGCCGACCTCGAGGAACGGGTCGTTGACGCTCCGCTCGCGGCGCACGAGGAGGAACCCGATGATGACGAACGCCATTCCGCTGGCGACGGCGGCGGACGTGGCACGCGGGATCAGAAAGAGCATGGCGACGAAACAGGCGAGGACGAGTGTGGTGCCGGCGGCGCCGGGTGTGTCGAACCGCGGGCGCCGTTCTCGCGGCGCGTCACGTTCGATCGCCCACAGAGCCACGAAGAACGCGATCGCGGCCAACGGAAGGTTGACGACGAAGATCGTCCGCCAGCCGACGGTGCCTACCAGGAGGCCACCGAGCGGCGGTCCGACCGCCGCGGCGAGGCCCATGCCGGTGCCGAACCAACCGAATGCTCGCCCACGGTTTTCTGAGTCCGTGGCTGTGCGGAGGAGGGCTGCTGCGTTCGGGCCCATCGTCCCGCCCGCGAGCGCCTGGGCCACGCGTAGGGCTACGAGGAAGGGAAAGTCCTGGGCGACGGCGGCCGCCGCGGAAAAGAGCGCGAAGCCGGCGACGCCGGCGAGAAAGGCGCGGCGGTGGCCGATCAGATCTCCCAGTCGTCCACCGAGCGGTTGCACGACTGCCATCGCCACGAGGTACGCGCTCACGAGCCAGGTCGCGCCGCCAACAGAGACATGGAACGAGTGGGCGATCGGTGACAGCGCGAGGGCGATCATCGTCGAGTTCAGCGGCACGAGCGCGCCCGCGAGCACGAGGCTCGCGAACGCGCCGCCACGCGGTGCCGATCGCGTCAACTCGGGGCGAGCAGCACTTCGCCGCGTTCACCATCGACGGTGATCGTCTGGCCGTCCTCGACCACGCGCGTCCCGATTTTCGTCCCGACGACGGCTGGCAATCGGTACTCGCGGGCGACGATTGCGGCGTGCGAGAGAACGCCCCCGGTGTCCGTCACGAGCGCAGCGATCGAGCCGAAGATCGGCGTCCACGGCGGGGTCGTGCTGCGGCAGACAAGAATGTCGCCTGCCTGTACGCGATCGAGTTGGTCGATGCGCTCGATCACGCGAGCCGTGCCTGTGACGCGTCCCGCGGACGCCGGCGAGCCCCGTAGCACCTTCCCTTCTAGCTCAGGCGGACCGGCCTTGCCGAAGAACTTCTCGAGACCCGGGTCCGGGTCGCCGGTGGGCGGCTCGCCGAGGAACGGCGGCGCCTCGAGAACTCGCTGCGCCTCCCGCTCCCGCTTCCGTGCGGCCGTCCGATCAGCCAGCTCTTCGCCCGCCGCGTCCGCAGCAGCCAGCTCTTCGTATGTCAGGAACCAGACATCCTCCGCCCCCGCGAGCTTGCCCTCCGCCGCAAGGCGTCGCCCGAGGCCAAGAAGCTGGAGGCGCACCGCGGCGAGGGCGCGCTGGTCGATGTAGAACGCGTGGTCCTCCTCTAGCGGCCACGCCGCCTGCGCGCTCTGCAGTGCGCCCCGGAAGGGACCTTCGAGGTCCGTGCCGGAGACCTGCTCGAGCGCCGCCGCGATCAGTCGGTCGCGCTCCTCCACCAGCGTCGCATGCTCGATGTCCGGATCGCCTCTGTCGCCCGTCAGGTACGAGCGCACGAGGCCCAGCACGAACTCGGGAGTCTCGAGCCACAGCGGGAACGCAAGTTCGATCCCGTTCGCACGGCGGCCGTACTCGTCGAGATAGCGCTCGAGCGCCTCTTTGAACGAACTGCCTTCGAGTGCTTCGAGGCTTCCGCTCGTCACAGCCGCTCGCACGCCTTCGTCTTCCGCCGCGAGGCGTGAGAGCTCCCACAGTGCCTTGCCCGCCTCGACGCTCTTGTTCGGGAACCCCTGCAGGCACCGGTAGGCCGCGGTCTCGTCGTGTGTGCCGGTGGCCGCCTGATACATCCCGAAGAAGCGCTCGCCGCACCCGAGCTTTGGGAAGACAACGAGGAAGTGGATGTGCCACAACTCGACGAGCGCCTCGCGCAGCTGCGCGAGGCGGGCTGCGACGTCGCCTCTCGGTGCGTGCTCCAGCTCGAGTGAATCGATCTTGTCGGTGAGCTCGACGACACGCTGCAGGTAGTGCTCGTCCCAAAGCCGACGCAGGTTGTCCATTCGCTCGAGCATCACCTGCTGGTTCCGCTCCATCCGTGCCGGCATCTCCGCCTCGGGAACAGGGCGCGTCATGTTGTAGGCGTAGCCGTTGAACCAGCCGTAGAGCAGACCACTCATCGGCATCGCAAGCTCGTCGCACGCAAGAGGGTTGCCTTCGTCGAAGGTCTCGAGCAGGAGCGTCAGGGTGAGCGGCGTGAGCGGTTCCGGAAAGTGCATCTCGTCTCGGAACCAGGTGAGCTGCGCATCTTCCGGGTTCTTCCACTCGACCGGGAACGTTGGCGGCGCAGTGTTGACTGCCATCAATCCTCCTTCGTCGGGAGAGCAGTGAGCGGACGGCACTGCAGCCAGTGCAGACGTCCGCCCGCGAATGCGAATTCGAGATCGGCAGGGCGGCCGAGTACCGCTTCAGCCGCGAGGGCGCCCTGCCACAGCGCGCGCAGCTGCTGGGCTTCGAGCGCCCGCGCCGTCCTGCGTTCGACCGGAAGCGCACGCTCCTCGAGCCTGCCGTCGGAGCCGCGCACGACCTCTAGCTCTTTGGCGCCGACAGCGACAGCGACGACGCATCCATCGGCGCGGGCGATGCGATATTCGTCCGGAGTGACGAGACCGGAGACAACGGCTTCCCCCAGGCCGAAGGTCGCGTTGACGAGCAGCGTCTGCTCGTCGCCTGTGAGCGGATCGACGGTGGCGACGACGCCGGAGACGTCGGCCTCGACGAGTTGTTGCACGATGACGGCCATCGCGTGCTCGCCCGAGTCCGCCGCTCGGTAGGCGAGCGCGCGACCGTTCTCACCGGAGCCCCAGCACTCGGCGATTGCCGCGGCGACGTCATCACGACTGACGCCGACGATCGTCTCGAACTGGCCTGCGAACGAGGCGGCGGCGCCGTCCTCCGCGACTGCCGACGAACGTACGGCGAACGACTCGCCCGGTAGGAACGAGAGCGCTTCGCTCACTGCTGCCGAGGTCGTCGCGGGAATCGGTTTGCCGGACCTCCAGCCGAGGCCGCGTGCGTGGCGGTGCGCTTCGGCTCCGAGAACGAAGCCGTCGGGAAAGTCGAGCCCCGCAGCCGCGAGAATCACGAACCCCGCCGCCTTACCGCCAACCGCCTCGGCCGCGCCGGCAGCGCTCAACGGGAGAACGTGAGCTTCGGTTGCCGTGACTTGTTGCGGCTTCATCGCAGCGATCCTCTCACGGCAAGAGCTGGGCGAGAAACCGCTTCCCCGCTCGGAGCTACAGTCGATTCGATGGGAGCAGGGCTCGAACCTGCGACCTTGGGATTAACAGTCCGGCCGGGATCACTGCAGGGCGCCGCTTATTGACGAAACGAGCTGCAACAACCCGGCACCGATGCTGCGTCGAACGGCAGCTAATCGCAACCCGCGGAGACAACCCGGTACTCCAATCGGTACTACGTGGGGCAACACCCGGGCCGTCAGCGGTCGGTCGTTTACGGGTTCGCCTCGGAGAAGCGGTCGCGTTTGGCCTCAGTGGGCGCGTCTTCGATCTCGCGCGGGTCGTCCTTTGTCGACTCGGTAGACGAGTTTGCTGCTACGCCTCGATCCTCGCCATGTTGGCTTCGTCATGGCGCTCCCCGACGGCAGGGGTGAGCGCGTTCAACCGTGCGAGCTGATTGGAGTCCAGTTCGACGTCATCGGCTGCGGTGTTCTCCTCGACTCGTGAGACCCGCTTGGTGCCGGGGATCGGTGCGATGTCATCGCCTTGCGCGAGCAGCCAGGCCAAAGCGACTTGTGCTGAAGTCACGCCGACCTCAGAAGCGAGGGCCTTGACCTCGTCAACGATCCGGAGATTCCGTTCGAAGTTGCCCTCGGTAAAGCGCGGGTTGCTCTTCCGCCAGTCGTCGTCCGCGATGTCCTGGGGCGAGCGGATCGCTCCCGTGAGGAAGCCGTGTCCCAGCGGCGAGTAAGGAACGAAGCCGATGCCTAGCTCCCGTAGGAGCGGAAGTACCTGAGCTTCGGGGTCGCGCGTCCAAAGCGAGTACTCGGTCTGCACAGCAGTGATTGGGTGGATGGCATGAGCACGACGAATCGTTGCTGGCCCGGCTTCGGAGAGCCCGATGTGCCGAACCTTGCCCTCAGCGACCAGCTCAGCCAGCGCGCCAACGGTGTCCTCGATCGGTGTGTTGGGGTCGACCCGGTGCTGGTAGTAGAGATCGATGTGGTCGGTGCCCAGCCGCTTCAGTGAACCCTCGACCGCGATTCGGATGTTCGCCGGACCGCTATCGAGCACTCCAGGACCACCGTCGAGGTGCGAAACGAACCCGAACTTCGTCGCGAGCACGACTTCGTCACGACGTCCCTTGAGGGCACGGCCGACAAGCTCCTCGTTTGCGTACGGGCCGTAGATCTCGGCGGTGTCGATATGGGTGACGCCCAAGTCGACTGCTCGCTGGATGGTGCGGATCGACTCGGTATCGCTGCTGGTCGGGTCGAGGTAATAGCCGGACATCGCCATCGTCCCGAGTCCGATGCGCGAGACGTCGAGTCCGCCGAGCGAGATGTGCTTCATGACAACCTTCCTCTTGGACGGTGAGCCGTGTGGGTCACGGCCTCTTGCATTCCAAGAAAGCACCGGTTCGCGCGACGTGAGAGTCCCTGTTGATAGGGCTACTGACAGTGTCCCCCAGAAGGGAACCAGCGGGTCTACGCTGGATCTCATGGAGACGAAGCAAGAGATCCGCGACTTCCTCACGTCGCGGCGCGCTCGGATCACTCCTGAGCAGGCTGGGTTGAACTCGTACGGCAGCCGCCGGGTGCCTGGACTTCGTCGAGAGGAAGTCGCGGTCCTGGCTGGAGTAAGCGTTCCGTACTACACGCGCCTCGAGCGAGGCGACATGAGTGGGGTCTCTGGGAACGTGCTCGAGGCGCTTGCCCGCGCGCTTCGACTCGACGATGCCGAGCGCGCTCATCTTTTCGATCTCGCATCTTCTGCCCAGCCGACGGTAGCGTCACCTCGTCAGCGTCGGGTCAAGCAGAAGGTGAGGGCCGAAATCCAGTGGACACTGGATGCGATCACCGACGCTGCCGCGTTCGTCGGCAATCAGCGGCTCGACTTCCTTTCGGCAAACCAGCTCGGGCGCGCGCTCTTCTCCGAGATGTATGCAGCACCTTCGCGCCCAGTGAACAGCGCCCGATTCATCTTCCTTGATCCGAACGCCAATGCGTTCTTCGCGGACTGGGAGACCGTCGCCGGCGAGTGCGTTGCAATCCTGCGCTGGGCCGCCGGACGTGACCCCTACGATCGCGACCTCTCAGACCTGGTGGGTGAACTCGCCACACAGAGCGACGCCTTCCGCGCCCGCTGGGCGGCGCACGACGTGCGCTTCCACAACTCCGGGGTCAAGCGCTTCAACCATCCGGTCGTCGGCGAGGTGAGCTTGAGCTTCAACCGCCTCGACCTACCCGCAGACCACGGTCTCACGATCGTCACGTATTCGGCCGAGCCTGGTTCGCGCTCGGAGGAGGCGTTGAGGCTTCTCGGAAGCTGGGCGGCCACCGTCGACTTGGTCGAACCATCGCGCGCTGGCGACCGCGCTGAGCAATCTGGTCGCGACGCTGGCCCTGGTTGACACCACGCGGTCTTCTTCATGGGCCGGGCAGGGCTCGAACCTGCGACCTTGGGATTAAAAGTCCCCTGCTCTACCAGCTGAGCTACCGGCCCTCGAGGAGTACGCTCCTCTCATGGGGAAAGGGTACGCGGAAGGAAGCGCAGTCGAGGAACGCCAGGCAGCGCTCGACCGCGGCGACGATCCCGACGCGCCGATCGACTTCGGGCGCATCGCCATGTACGGGTCGACCGAGGACGAGCCCGAGCAGCACTTCATCGGCTGGCTCGGCGACGTCGACCCGGACGAGCTGTTCGCCTCCGGCGCGGCGTGGGGGATCAAGACCGTGCGCCAGAAGGGCTAGCCGCGCGGACGACACCGCCCGCGCGGCACGCATCGCTCGTCAGTCGAGCGTGTGGACAGGCACGTCGAAGAACTCGACGGACACGCGTGTTCCGCCGCCACCGCCGGGATGCGCGTTGAGCGCCTCGTCGCCGCGGCGGCGATCCTCTTCGGTCGCGTAAAGCGTCAGGCCGTGTCCTTTCCCGGTCGTTCGATCGACCAGCATCAGGAACTTCGCACCTTCGAGCCCGGGCGGCGGGGTGCCGTTGACCTGCTCGCGGACAGCAGCGATCGCATCGTCGAAGTTGCCCGGGTCGCCTTGGAAGGTGGCAAGACGTGCGTACATCGGAGCTCCTTTCATCGTCGGGTTCAGATCCGGTAGCGGACGGTCACGAGCGAGCCCTTCTTCCCGGCGTCGGTCAACGTGACGGTGCCGCGGGCGCCGTCGTACCGGCCGGTGCCGCCCTCGATCGCGTACACGGTCGTCTTGTCGTGCAAGCTGACCGCACCCATCAGAGTCAGCGACGAGCCGTCGTTCCGGGCGGCCGTCCAGTGGAAGAACACGTATGGCTTGTGAAGGTTGATGCCGTATCCGTTGACCACTCCGGCCGACTTGCCGTCGAGCGTCGTCAACGACTGCTGCGCCGTGAACACGTCGCCGGGACCGCCGTTGTCCTTGACACCGATGTCGTCGAACGCGCTCCAAGTTGCGGCGGTGTAGTACCGCTCGACGGTCATGCCTGCCGCCGTGGCGCCGGACGTAGTGGTGTAGACGCCTGCGGCCAGCGCCAGGAGAACTGCGCCGAATGCTGCCTTCGACCTCATCGCTCCTCCCTTCAGTCGGAGGTTCGACGGTAGGAGGTGGGCGCGAGCGTTTCCTCAGGACGATCCCTGAAGCGGGCCCAGTTCAGGGATATCCCGGCGTTGACGGGCCGCGCCTGCGTGTCACGATCGAGCTGTGCGCACGACGGTTCTGATCGTCGACGACCATCCGAGCTTCCGACGTCTTGCCCGCCGTCTGTTCGAGGAAGCCGGGTTCACCGTCGTCGGCGAGGCCGGCGACGGGCGATCGGCCGTCGCCTCCGTGCTTGCGCTCAAGCCGGATCTCGTCCTGCTCGACGTCATGCTCCCCGACGGGAGCGGCATCGAGCTCGCCGACCGCCTGCCGCCGAGCACCGCAGTGCTTCTCGTGTCGAGTCGGAGCGCCGACGATCTTGCGATCGGCTCTCGTCGATTCATGCGGAAGGACGAGCTGACCCTGGATCGCCTCCGCGCGGTCGCGGCCGGAGCCGGCGAGTGACGCCGCGCGCCCGGCTTGCGTGGTTCGTCCTTCTCGTCGCCGGTCCCGCCTTCGTCGTGTTCGGCGAGCTCGGTTTCTGGCTGAACGGGATCGCGCCGCGTGAGACGTTTCCGCTCGACCTCGGCGTCAGCTCGCTGGCGATCGCCTCGGGTCTCGTCCTGTGGCGCCTGCGGCCCGAGAATCGCACCGGGCTGTTGCTGGGCGTGGCGGGGATCCTCTGGACGATCGGAGGGATCCGCGCCTATCGCAACGCGTGGGCGTTCGGTGTCGGCCAGTGCTTCGACGGGTCCCAGGACCTCGTCCTCGCGCACCTGCTGATCGCCTACCCGTCCGGGCGCCTTGGACATCGGTCGCTGCGCGTTCTCGTCACCGCGGGGTACGGCCTGTTCGTCGTCGGTGTCCTCGAGACGATCACGATGGATCTTCCTCGTCGTGTGAACGCGTTCGCGGTGTGGCACGCCCCGGCGCTGCACGGGACGCTGTCGACGATCGGCTCGGTCGGTGCCGGCATGTACGCGACGACCGGCATCGCGATCATCGGCCGGCGCTGGCTGAGAGCGGGGTACAGCCGGAGACGCGTGCTCGGCCCGGTGCTGCTCGCGGCTCTTTTCTTCGCACTCGCCGTCGCCGTCGACGAGGTCGTGCAGGCGATCGTCGGCTCGGAGCCCGGGATCGTCTTCTTCCCGCCGCTCGTCGCACGGCTGCTCATCCCGGTCGCGTTCCTCTTCGGGCTGGCACGGTCGCGCCTCGACCGACTCGTCGTCGGCGATCTCGTGCTCGAGCTCGACGCTTCCGGTGCGGGGACGATGCAGGCTGCGCTCGCGCGCGCTCTCCACGATCCCGGGCTTCAGGTCGGCTATCGCCTCGACGACCGCGACGAGTTCGTCGACTCCGAAGGCGAGCCCCTCGTGCTTCCAGTCGAGGACGCGGACCATGCCATCACCTATGTCGGACGAGGCGACGCGCAGCTCGCCGCGATCGTGCACGAGCGCGCGTTGCTCGAGCAACCCTCGCTGATCGAGGCCGTGTCTGCAGCGGTCGGGCTCGCGCTCGACAACGAGCGCTTGCACGCACAGTTGCGCAACCAGCTCCAGGTGCTCCGCGCCTCGCGCGCACGTCTCGTTCGCACGGCCGACAGCGAGCGAAGGCGGCTCGAGCGCGACCTGCACGACGGGGCGCAGCAGCGGCTGCTCGCGCTCGGGCTCGCGCTGAACATGCTGCGCGCGCGCGTGGAGGACGCCGAGTCGGCGCAGCTTCTCGCCGAGGCAGAGGAGGAGCTGGCGACGGCGGTGAGCGAGCTGCGGGAGCTGGCCCGCGGCATCCATCCGGCGATCCTCACCGACCAGGGGCTCGCCGCCGCCGCCCGCACGCTTGCGAGCCGGAGTGCAGTCCCGGTCGAGGTCGTCGTCAACGGTGGCCGGTTCCCGCCCGCAGTCGAGACCGCCGGCTACTACGTGATCGCCGAGGCGCTTGCCAACGTCATGCGCTACGCGCACGCCGGGCGGGCGCGGATCGAGATCAGGGAGGCAGCAGGGCTCGCGCTGATCGAGGTGTCGGACGACGGTGTCGGAGGCGCCGACTCCCGTCGCGGAACGGGCCTCGCCGGGCTCGCCGACCGCGTCGGGGCACTCGACGGCCGGCTCGTCGTCGAGAGCGCGGCGGGCACCGGCACCACGGTTCGCGCGGAGATCCCGTGCGCGTAGCGCTCGCCGACGACTCGCTGCTCGTCCGCGAAGGGTTGAAACGCGTGCTCACCGACGCCGGGATCGAGGTCTGCGCGGAGGCGTCCGACGCCGCCGAGCTTGCGGAGGCAGTCGACCATCACCTGCCGGATGTCGTCATCGCCGACATCCGGATGCCGCCGACGTTCACCGACGAGGGTATCCGCGCCGCTCACACGATCATCGCTCGACATCCGAGAGTTGCGGTTCTCGTGCTCTCGCAATACGTCGACGCCGACTACGCGCTCGCACTGCTGGAGGACGACGACGGAGCACGCGGGTACCTGCTCAAAGACCGCGTCTTGCGCATCGCGGACCTGACCGACGCGTTGGCGCGCCTCGAACGCGGCGAGACGGTCGTGGACCCCGAGCTCGTCGACCAGCTCCTGCGGAGGGCTCGCGTTGCCTCGCCGCTCGACGGGCTCACCGATCGTGAGCGACACGTGCTGTCGCTGATGGCGGAGGGACTCACCGACCGCGGCATCGCAGAGCGGCTCTGGCTGTCGCCGAAAACCGTCGAGACGCACGTCCGCCACGTCCTCCAGAAGCTTGGCCTCCCGGAGGACCATACGAGGAACCGCCGTGTCCAGGCGGTTCTCGCGTACCTGCAGCGTTAGGTCCGGGGCAGCGGCGGGCTCGCGAGCTGCAGCGCCCGGCCCGGGTTCACCGTGCTCACGACGCGCAGGTCGATCGTGTAGCTCGCCTGACCGAGCTGTGTCGTCGGCAGCGAAACCGTCTTTGCGGCGGTGCCGCCGGTCAGCGAGCCACGGGTCGCGACCACCGCGCGCCCGTCCGAGCCGACAAGCGTCGCCACGTAGAGGCAGTCGCGCGCGCACGCGAGCTGCGCGGTGGCCGGCACTCCCGAGGTCACGCCCGCCGGGAACTCGACCGTCGGCGTCGGTGTCGCGGCGAGTCCGGGGCAGACGACCGTGCCGCGTGCAAGCGCCGTCACGGCCGCGGTCGTTGCTGCCTCGGGAGCGGCGGGATCGAGCGCGATCCCCATCACGCTCGTGCTGCATGTTGCTGCCGAGACGGTCGCCGCCGACGGCGAATCGAGGAGGAGCGGCGGCAGGGTCCCCGCGAATGCGTTCGTCAGCAGCGTCACGTTCGGCTGGGTCCACGCGCCGGGGGCGACTGTCGGTGCGGCACGGAAGGCGAGCACGTCTGCGACTGCGCCGGCCTTGCCGAAAGCCGCGACGGTCTGCTTGGGCGTGACGGCGCCGTCGATCGTCATTCCGACGGCGGTCGCGGGAACGACGGCGTGCACCGCGTCGCGCACTGCGGACACTGTGGCTGCATACTGCGACGCCGTTGCCGTCGCCGGCGCGGGGCCGATCGTCAGGTACGTCAGGTTCGGAAGCTGTTGTGCGAGCGCCGCGGCGTACTGCGCGAACGCCGGCGTCGCCGGTGTGAGCGCGTCCAGCTCGAGCAAGAACGGTGCCGGTGTTGCCGCGAGGCTCGCGACGACGGCGGGATCCGGCGCGGTTGCCGTATCGGGCCAGGTGAGCGACGCGCGGTTCGCGATGACAAGCGGCGGTGCGCCGGTGGCGTCGACGGTCGACGGCTTCACCGGGTTGAATGCACCCGGGCCGACGCGCACGATCGGCGGCGCGTCGATCGCGAAGGTGTGACCGTTCCAGTCCGTGGCGGTGATGTGCACGGGGTAGACGCCCGCGCGCTTCGGCTTCCACGTCAACGTGTGCCAACCGCCGAGCAGCGCCAGGCGCTTCGTCGGTCCGGCCGATGTCACGGCGGCCACGGTGGCCGGCTTCGACAACCAGAAGCGCACCTGGCCGACGCCGCCGTTCGCGAGCTGGAACGCCGGGGGCTCCTTCTCGTAGGTGGAGAACCGCGTCGCCGCATCGGCGAAGCGGGGATCCGCGGTCTTCAGCTTCGTCAAGAGCTGCACGACGTAGTGGTGGTAGTCGGGCGGCGACGGCTCGCGCGGCAGCGCGTAGTACGACCAGTAGCCCGTGTCGAAGCGGCCGAGCGACGCGGCCGCGGCGTTCTGCATCCGCGTCGCGAGCGCCTGTGCCTGCGCGTCGCCGGATGCGGTCGCATACGACTCGAGCGAGAGCGTCGCCTGTAGCTGCGCATTGAGGACGGTGAGAGACGAGAACGCGTACAGGCGGATCCACGGCCCCGCGGCCACGCTCGTCATCAGCCGCTTCGGGATGATGCGGAAGGCTGCGGCCGCCGCGCTCATATAGGTCGTCGCGTTCTCCGGCACGGTCGTCGCGGCGCGGGAGAACGCCTGCGCGGCGACGGCCTGCGCCATCCCGGAGAGCCACGGCGCCCTGCCGCCGGAGAACGGGAAGTCGTACTCCCAGCCGATGCCGCCCCCCTTCTGGTAGACGCCGCGGGCGACGAGCGCGTCTGCGAGCGCCTGCGTCCCTTCGACGTCGCCCGACGTCGCGCGCGCGTTCAGTACGCCGAAGTTCGCGAGCGGATGGAACCGGAAGCAATGGCCGCCGAAGTAGCGGTACACGACGCCGTCCGCGCCGACGATGTCGGTCGAGTCCGATGGCGCCCAGTGCTTCGCGAAGTAGTCGTTGTTCGCCTTCAGCGCGCCGTACAACGCGAGCGCGCGGGGCTGCGTCAACGCGTCGCGGAACGATGCGACCTCCTCCAGTGCGACGAGGATGTGATAGCTCCGCCCGTTCGGCAGCGTGCGAATGAGGTGCGCGGCGCGGGCGATCTCCGATCGCGCCGACGTCTTCGTGTCGGCGGACACGGGAGCGCGCTTCAGCTTGGTGAGCGCAGCGCGTTCGAGCGACGTCACCGACGCCGCGGGCGCGGCACCGGCGAACGCCAGCGCGACAACGGCGACACCGACCAAGACGAGACCCCTCTTGCCCGTCACCGCAGCAGTGTTGCGACGGTGTGTTGGCAAATGGTTAGCGCGTGCCGCTCTCCCACTCGTCGAGCAGCCGCTCCACGTGACGACGTTGCGCGTCGTTGAACGGTGCGTTCGCCACGATTCGGCGGGCTTCGTCCGGATCGTCGTTGGCGATCGCTGCTTCCAGCCGTTCGCGGAGCGGCGACGGCTCGCGCAGCTGCCGGCGCAACCAGCGCAAGAGGGAGACGGCCGTCGAAGTCGTCACAGCGTCTTCCGCCAGATCTCGAGGTGCTGATCGACGGCGAATCCTTCCCGAGCGTAGAGGTCGACTGCGCCGGTCGGGTTCGCGGCGTCGACCTTGAGCCCGACGCGTTGCACCCTGCGTGCCGAGTACGCACGTAGTCCGTGGCGGATGAGCGCCTTGCCGAGACCAGCTCCGCGTGCGTCTTCGCACACGGCGATGTCCTTCAGCCACCCGCGACCGTTGTGCTCTTTCCAGTGCAGCGCGCACGCGACGAGCTCGCCGTCCCGTTCGACGAGGAACCAGAGCGAGGGATCGAACTCGTCATGTTCGGTCATGTACCTGCGCCACTCCTCAAAGGGCTGCGGCGCGTACTGCGCGTCCCAGAGGTACGCCTCGTCGAGGAGCGCCTTCACGTCGAGCCCGTCACGGTCGCCATACGTCCGCAGATTCATGCCGTCGGGCCATGCCGGCGCAGCGACCTTCCCGTCGAGGAGTCGCCACATGCGGAGGATGACCCGTTCGTGCACGAAGCCTGCGCGCTGCACGAGCGAGCGGAACGATGCGTCCGCGGCCACGACGCTCGCCTCGAGCGATCCGAAGTCATGGTCGCGTGCACGGTCCTCGACGTACGCGAGCAACGCGTCGGCGGTTGCTGGGTCGCCGGTCGCGACGACCACGTCGCGGCTCGGCCGGACGTGCGCATAGCCCACCAACCGGCCGTCCTCCTCTGCCACGAAACGATCCTCGACGGAACGCCGGATCTCGCCGAGCACGAGCGGACGCGAAACCTCTGAGCTGCCGAACACTGCACGGCTCCGCGCGTCGAGCAGCTCGAACACCCGCTCGGCGTCGTCGACGGTCGCGGCCCGGATCTCCGGCACCCGCCGAGGGTACCCTCCGTCCCAGGCCCCCATCGTCTAGCGGCCTAGGACTCCGGCCTTTCACGCCGGCAGCACGGGTTCGAATCCCGTTGGGGGTACTAGCCGTGGCGGACGTGCGTCCGCACGTCCAGCGCTCGCTTGAAGGACTCCAACGCTTCCGCCGGACGGCCCTCCGCCTCGTGGATCTCGCCGATCGCTCGGTACATGTCGCCCAGGTGGCGGTCCTCGGTCGGAACCGTGTCGACGGCGAGCTCATAGAGCTCGAGCGCGCGTGCGTTCTCGCCGAGGTCACGGAAGATCTCGGCGGCGACCGCGTAGCCGCGTGCGGCGCTCGTCGGATGGGCATGCTCGAAGCGCGGAATCGCACCGAGCGCGATCCCCACTGCGTCCTCGCGGCGGCCGAGAGCGCCCAGCGCACGGGCCTTCTCGAGCAGCAGCATGCCCTCGTCGAGGCGGTTGCCGGCTGCGGCCAAAACGGGAGCGCCCTCGTCGGCGAACGCGAGGGCTTCGGCGTGGTTCCCCCGGTCGTTCTCGATGTGCGCGAGCAAAGTGAGGGCGCGTGCGGCGATGACGGTGTGCTCCGTCGCCTCGACGGTTGCGTGCGCCAGGTGCGCGTAGCGTGCGGCCAGGTCCTGGCGACGCTGCGAGGCATGCAGCCGCGCCTGCGACCAATAGAGATTGGCCAGGGCGACGGGGTCTCGAGCCTTTCGAGCGTCGTCGATGATCGTCGAGAGAAGCTCCTCGGCCCGCTCGGGATTCCCCCGGTCGATAAGGAGATTTGCCAACAGCACCGCGAAGCGAAGCTCCGCCGGCTGGTCGTGAGCCTCTCGCGCGCCCGCGAGCCCCTGGTCGAGCACGGTTCGGGACTCGTCGAAGCGGGCGAGCAACGCGAGGGCCTTGCCGAGGAGCTCGAGCGCCGATGCGCGCTCCGGGAACGGCAGCCCCGCCTCGCCGAGCGCGCGTTCCAGGAGGTCGGTAGCGGCCTCGTGATCACCGTCGTCGAACGCCAGGCGGCCGAGGGCCACATCGGCCCGTGCGCTCACGACCGGGGGCCCGTTCTTCGCTGCTGCTGTATAGAGGCGGCGAGCGAGCGCGGTGTCACCCGTGCGTGCAGCGAGTTCAGCCTCGAACAACGGATCCGGCTCGGGGTGCTTCCCCGTCGCGAGAAACTCCGCTGTCGTCGCCAAGCGCTCGGCCAGCCTGGTCAGGATCTGCAGAGAGGGAATGCGCTGGCCCGCTTCCACGCGTGAGAGATACGCGGGGGTGCAGCCATCGAATGTCAGCTCGCGCTGCTTGAGGCCCGCGGCTTGACGCGCCTCGCGGATCCGGGTTCCGACGGCTGCGGGGTCGTCGATGTGGGTGGAGGGGCGGCGCGGCACCTTCCTTGACTATAGGTCAGGAAAGACCGCAGCGGGGCGAGATTGTGGCTTCTCGCCCCGCTGCGAACAACCGCTACGGCCAGATTGTGCCCTCGGCAATCAGGGCGGCCAGGGCCAGCGCCGCGGCCAACACGGCAGGCAGATAGAGCTTCGTCCTCACGGGACTGTCCTTTCAATCGATTGACCGAACAGTCCCGGCGCCGGGATTGCCAGTAGGCTATAACTCGCTTCGGACAGTGCCAATCGGCAATTGCGAAGGAACGCTGTGGCGAAGCCGAAGTTCCAGATCTACTCCGACGCAGCCGGCAAGTACCGCTGGCGTCTCAAGGACGCGGACGGAGAGAAGGTCGCCCTGAGCGGAGACAGCTTCGCGAGCGAGTCGGATGCGAAGCGCGCGGCTCAACGCGTCAAGGACACCGCGCCCGACGCCGACATCGAGGACTAGTGGCGACCTACATCGTCACGCGGGTGACCAAGGAGTTCTCCGCGGACGGCACGCACCGCCATCTCGAGGGCGTCGTCACCGACGCCGACGTGCACTACACGCGCAAGGAAGTCGTCGACAGCATCTGGGCTGGCAACGTGTGGAAGACCCAGGCGGACGGCTACGAGGCCGTGATCGAACCGATCCCGTACTGCCCGCAGGGGATCTGCCTCGCGACCCCGTACCTGCGGACGAACCCCGACAGCCCCGAGAAGGACAACCTGGAAAATCTCGACTCGGCCTGAGCGCGCGTCAGGGCCGCGCGACGACCGTGATCCGGTCGAGTCCGGCCTGATCACCTTGCCGGCAGGCATAGTGAAATCCTGTTCATGGACGTCAGGGCGAAGCGCATCGGGGCACGTGTCTTCGCGGCGCTGCGTCCGTCGCCGCGCGTCCCGACGATGCCGTGGAGCGCGCAGGGCTCGAACTGGCGCGCGTCGTCCACGACGCTGCTCGTCCTGTTCGCCGGGCTCGTCCTGTTCGGGCTCGGCGAAGGGTCGCTCGTCGCCGCGGGGCTCGGCAACGCTCCCTGGACGGTGCTCGCGCAGGGCGTCGCGCGCCGCACGCCGCTCGACATCGGCGGCGCGACGATCGTCGTCAGCCTGCTCGTGCTCCTCGGGTGGATCCCGTTGCGACAAGGGCCGGGCCTCGGAACCGTCGGGAACGTGGTCGTGATCGGCCCCGTGCTCGACCTGGCGTCACGCGCCCTGCCGCATCCGAGCGCGCTCGGCTGGCAGCTGCTCCAGGTCGCGGTCGGGATTGCGACCGTCGCGCTCGCGAGCGCGCTCTACCTGACTGCGAACCTCGGCCCCGGGCCACGCGACGGCTGGATGACGGGTATCCACCGCCGCACGGGCATCGGCATCGCGACGGTGCGCACCACGATCGAGATCTGCGCGCTCGCCCTGGGCATCGCGCTCGGCGGTCATGCCGGGCTCGGGACGGTGGCGTTCGCGATTCTCGTCGGCTACGTCCTCGCCGCGATCTTCCGCATCCTCGGCTGGGTGACGTCGCCTCG
>JAICUZ010000339.1 GCA_025935595.1 Burkholderiales bacterium | reverse complement strand
GACGCTCCGCACCCTTGCCGTCCGCGACGGCGGCGAGTACGTGATCGACGGCCACAAGTGGTTCTCGTCGGGCGCAGAAGGCGCCGCGTTCGGGATCGTGATGGCGGTCACGGACACGAAGGCCGACCCGCACAAGCGCGCGTCGCAGATCGTCGTCCCCGCCGACACACCCGGCGTCGAGATCGTGCGCGCGATCCCGACGATGGGTCACCGCGGACGCAACTGGTCGACGCACTGCGAGGTGCGTTATACGAACGTCCGCGTGCCGGCGACAAACCTGCTCGGCGAGGAAGGCGCGGGCTTCCGCATCGCGCAGAAGCGGCTCGGCCCGGGACGCATCCATCACGTGATGCGGTGGCTCGGCCAGATGCAGCGCGCGTTCGAGCTGATGTGCGCGTACTCGCTCGAACGCGAGGCGTTCGGCGAGCCGCTCGCGCAGAAGCAGACCGTGCAGAACTGGATCGCCGACAGCTACGCCGAGATCCAGGCGTGCCGCCTCACCACGCTCGACGCGGCGCACAAGATCGATGCGGGCGACGAGGCGCGCGTCGAGATCTCGGCGATCAAGTTCTACGCCGCGCGCGTTCTCCAGGACGTGATCGACAGGGCGATCCAGGTGCACGGCGCGCGCGGCCTGACCGACGAGACTCCGCTCGCGCACATGGCGATGATGGCCCGTGCCGGCCGGATCTACGACGGCCCCGACGAGGTTCACCGCCAGGTGGTGGCGCGCCGGATCTTGAAGGCGTTTGCTTCCGGCGACGGGTGGCACTTCTCGTAGCGATGGACTTCCTGCAGGGAAAGCTGATCGTCTCGTCGCCGTCGCTCCTCGACCCAAACTTCCGCAAGACGGTCGTCCTGATCGCGCACCACGACGAGGAAGGAGCATTGGGCCTCGTCCTCAGCCGTCCTTCCGACGTCCCCGCCGCCGAAGCGGTTCCCGTTCTCGACGGGCTCCCGGGTGCCGAGGACCCGGTGTTCGTCGGCGGCCCCGTACAACCCGACGCGTTCATGGTGCTCGCCGAGTTCGAGGACGTCGATGAGTCGGCGGCACCGATCATCGACGGGCTCGGGTTCATGCCCGCCGACGCCGAGCCGGGCGAGCTTGCGATCAAGCGGCTGCGGCTGTTCGCGGGCTACTCCGGCTGGGGCAGCGGCCAGCTGGAGGACGAGCTCGCGGACGAATCCTGGATCGTCGTCGACGCAGCGGCCGACGACGCCTTCGCCGACGACCCCGACCTCCTCTGGCGGACGGTGGTGCAACGCAAGGGCGGTGCGTTCTCGCTGATGGAGAACATGCCGTTCGACCCCGGCCTGAACTAGACGGACCTAGGCGCGCGGCCCCGGTAGCCGCGGGAAGCGGAACGGCTGGGCCTGCCGGCCCGGCTGCACGTACCAGCACTCACCGCTGCGGCCGGCGGAGACTGCCAGCCACATCGCCTCGGCGACCTCTGCCGGAGCGAGCAGCGGGATCCCGCGCTCGGCGATCGACTCACGCTCGAAATCGACCATCGACGTGTCGACGTAGCCGGGGCACACGGCGTTGAGCCGCACCGGCGCGACCCGCTGCGCCATCGCGCGCACGAAGCCGACGACGGCGTGCTTCGTGAGCGTGTACACCGGGTCGACCGGCGCTGCTGTCAGCCCTGCGAGCGAGGCCGTTGCGACGATCGCGCCCTCCGCCATCACTTCCGTGAGCCGGAGCACGCCGAGGACGACGCCGTCCACGTTGACGGCCACGGCGCGGTGGTAGTTCTCGACCGTGAGCTCGCCGGTGATCACTCCCGCGTTCAGGCACGCCACGTCCACCGGGCCGATCTCCTGCCACGCCTCCCAGGAGGCGACGTCGAACCCGGTCGCGAGGTCGAGCGATTGCACGTCGTACCCCTCGCTCCGGAGGCGTTCGCAGAGCGCGCGACCGATGCCGCCTTCGCCGCCGGTGACGATCGCCTTCACGGCTCGAGCACGACCTTGCCGACGTGCCGCCGCGCTTCGATCAGCGCGTGCGCGTCGCGCGCGTCGGCGACCGGATAGGTGGCGCCGACGAGCGGGTCGATCGCGCCCTCGCCCCACAGGCCGAGCAGCTCCTCTGCGCGCTCGCGCACGAGCTCCGGCGCGAGACGCAGGAGGCGACCGAGGTAGAACCCGAACACCGAAGCGTTCCGCCCGACGAGCCATTGCACGCTCGGGTCGTGCCAGAGCCCGCTCGTGAAACCGATGGCGACG
>JAICUZ010000350.1 GCA_025935595.1 Burkholderiales bacterium | reverse complement strand
CGTCGCGAGGTTGGGATGGATCATCCCGGAGCCTTTCGCCATCCCTCCGACCGTGAAGCCCGAGCCGTGGAACACCGCTTCTTTCGCGTGCGTATCGGTGGTCAGGATCGCGTCGGCGGCGTCGGCAGCACCGTCGGTCGAGAGCCCCGCGGCCGCAGCGTCGATCCCCGCGCACACGCGCTCGAGCGGCAGCGGCGCGCCGATCACACCCGTCGAGAGCACGAGCACCTCCTCCGGCGCGAGACCGAGCGCCTGCGCGGCGTGCTCCGCGGTCGCGATCGCGTCGGCAACCCCTTGCGAGCCCGTCGCCGCGTTCGCGACTCCCGAGTTGACGACGACCGCCTGCGGCTGCGCGAGCTCGAGGTGCGTCTTCGAAACGACGACGGGCGCCGCCTGCACGCGGTTCTGCGTCCACATCGCTGCGCCGGTCGCGCGGGTCGACGCGTACAGCAGCGCGACGTCCTTGCGGTCGCGCCGGATGCCGGCGTGCACGCCCGCCGCAACGAAGCCGAGCGGAGCGGTGACGCTCATGCGAGCACCCCGTGCAACCGAAGACCGGCGGTCTCGTCGAGGCCGAGCGCGACGTTCGCGTTCTGCACCGCCTGCCCGGCTGCGCCCTTGCCAAGGTTGTCGAGTGCGCAGATGACGATCGCCGTGCCGGTCGCGCCGTCGGTGAAGACGCCGACCTCGGCGCCGTCGGTCGACTGCACGCGTGCGAGCTCCGGCGTCATTCCCTCGGGTAGCACGCGGACGACCGGCGACGCCGCGTAGGCGTCCTCGAGAAGCTCGCGCACGTCGGCGCTCGTTTGCACGTAACACGTCGCGAGGAGGCCGCGCCGCACGGGGAGGAGGTGCGGCACGAAGCAGACGGGCGCGCCCAGCTGCTGTGCGATCTCGGGCGCGTGCCGATGTGCGCCGACCGCGTACGGCGACAGGTTCTCGAGCACGAAGCCTGCGTGCGACGACTGCCTCAGCGTCTTGCCCGCGCCGGAGACGCCGGACTTCGCGTCGACGACGACGTTGTCGATCTCGCCGGCGAGCGGGCCGAGTGCGAGGAGGGCGGCCGTCGCGTAGCAGCCGGGGTTCGCGATCAGGCTCCCGACGGGCGCATAGAGCTCCGGCAGCCCGTAGCTCCAAGCGCCGGGAGCAGCGCCGTACCAGGCGAGCGCGAGGTCGGCGTCGACGAGCCGGTGCGCGCCGGACAGGTCGACGACGACCGTGCCCGGCGGCGGCTCGAAGGCGGCGGCTTCGTCGCCGTCGAGGCAGAGGAAGAGGACGTCTGCCCCGGCGGCGGCCGCCGCCGCGTTCGTCGTGAACGCAGGCAGGTCGCCGTCGAGCCGCGGGTCGAGCGCGGCCGCCGGCTCGCCGGCCAGCGAGTCCGAGCCCAGCGCGACCGGCTCGAGCTCCGGGTGCGCGAGCACCCGGTCGAGTGTCTCCTGGCCGGTGTAACCGGCACAGCCGAGGATCGCGGCCGTCACCATCCTGCGTACTATACAGATAGATGAGAATTATGCAGAGACGCGCATCACTGCACCCGGCCGCAGCCAGCGCAGCACGCGGACGAGCAGCGCGCGGGGAAGCGACACGCAGCCGTTCGTCGCGCGCCCGGTGTCGACGTGCAGGAACATCGCGGAGCCTCGTCCCGGAACGCGTGCGGTGTTGTACTCGAGCACCGCGAACAAGCGGTAGGCGACCGTTGCGCGCCACAGCGCCTCGCTGCCGCCGCCGAATGCCGGCCGGGTGCCGCAGGCGACGTGCCGGAACTCGTTGTACGTCGGCGAGCTCGGGTCCTCGTCCCACCAGTCGCCGCAGCTGAGGCGGTGGTAGCGGAAGTGCACACCGGGGTCACGGTCGAGCCCGTAGACGACCGGGCCGATGCGGTACGTGCCGAGCGGCGTCGTCCCGTCGCCTTCGCGATGGTGGGCGGACAGGCCGCTCCGGCCGACGCGGCCGCGCCACGGGCCTGCGACACGCTTGCCGCAGGAGGTGAGCGTGATCACGGCGTGTGTGGACGCCTGCGTCGCCGCTGCCACGTGGACCACTTGCGGGCAGTGCGCGATCATTCCGGGAAGCATGCCCGCG
>JAICUZ010000221.1 GCA_025935595.1 Burkholderiales bacterium | reverse complement strand
TCCGAACCGTTCGTCCAGATCAGCATGTTGACGACTTGGCACCGCAAACCTCCTCGACCCGCCTGAGGACTCCATTCAGCGGCCGGTGGTTAGGGCCGGTGCTCGTTCGCGCGATGCCGGGGCTTGTCGGCCGCAGAGCAAGTCTTGCCGGAAGCCGCGGAACGTAAACAACAGCCGCGGGCCAGATGAGTCCTACGCGGGTGCGTCGATCTCCGGGAACGTCCCGGCCGCGCGGGCGCGGCGTCGGTCGCGCGTCTCGCGGCGCTCGCGGAACGACCCGTCCTGCTGCCCGTCGCGACGGTCGGGCCCGTCGCGGCGGTCGAGAATGACCTCCACGTTCGGGTTGCCCTGGTAGTACTCGACCATCTTCTCGAAGAGCTCGGCCTCGAGCTCGCGCGGGATCACGCAGTAGATCACGGTCTCAGTCTACGAACCCCTCCGGCCGGTTCCCTCGACTAAAGCTTGGCGATGTCCGGGACGATCCGCCCGTCGTCGGCGAGCCGCGCGTTCCAATCGGTGAAGCCCGGCTCGAGCTCGTCGGGGTCGTGGCCGCGCCCTTCGAGCCTGACCGGGTTGTCGGAGTCGGGGAACACGCGGTACTGGTACCAGGAGATATCCCACGCAACGGTGACGACGACCTCGGCGTTCACACCGGAGAGCGCGACCACCGACGCCTGCGGCGCGCCGAGCGACTTCGCGATGCCGCCCACGGTGCGGCGGTACTGGGACGCGTTGAACAGGTCGGCTGCCTCGACGATCGCGAGCTCCTGCGGCGACAGCCGGCGGAGGATCGGGTCGGGCGCGATCGTCTCCTCGATCTCGCGCGGCCGCGTGCCCATGATCGTCGCGAGGATCCCCCGCTTCCCGCGCCGCCGCTCGGTCGGCACGGTCGGCGTCGTCGGCGCTCCTTCGCGGATCCACCCGTATTCGACCGCGGTCTCCGCGCACAGCGGACAGACGTCGACGTAGTCGGCGCCGCCGTTCGGCGAGAAGCGCGTCGCCCGTTCACCCATCAAAAGCGTCCGCTCGCAGATCGCGCACGTCCGCTCGACGGTCACCTTCGTGACCCGTGTCATGGGAAAAGGGTAACGACTACTTGGTGATCTTCTCCGTGACGAACCCCGCGACGTCCTGAATCTGCTGCTGGGACAGCTGTCCTTTGAATGCAGGCATGCCTGCGCCGCCGTTCGTGACCTGGCCGATCACGGTCTGCAGATTCTTCGCCGAAGGGATCGCCTTGAGGTTGGGACCGCCGTTCCCGCCCGTTCCTGCGGCGCCGTGGCACGTCGAGCAGTTCGAGGCGAAGATCGCCTCGCCGGCCGTCGCGCTCCCGCCCGGCCCGTTCGGGCTCGGCGACTGGTTGCCCGTCTCCGGTGCGGCGCCTGCATGCTCGACCCCATGGCCGGCGCCCGGAGCGGCGACCTGGTTGAGCGTGCCGTCGAGGCTGAAGAGCCACAGGTTGTCCCCGTGCGGCGACGCGGCGAGCGCGTTGCCGCCGGCGTAGAAGACGACGTACTCGCGCCCGTCGTGCTCGAAGACGGTCGGCGCGTCGTTTGCACCGGCTCCCGTCTGGAAGCTCCAGAGGAGGCGCCCACTCGTCGCGTTGTACGCCTGCAACCGTCCGTCGCTGCGGCCGATGAAGACGACGTTCCCCGCAGTGGTCGTGGAACCGGCGTAGCACGACTCGACCCAGCGCTTCTGCCAGACGATCTTGCCGGTGGTGGCGTCGATGGCCGTGAAACTGCCGGTGTTCGCGCCGAAGCCGCCGCCGAGCG
This sequence comes from Burkholderiales bacterium, assembly GCA_025935595.1. GTDB lineage: Bacteria > Actinomycetota > Thermoleophilia > Gaiellales > Gaiellaceae > PALSA-600. The sequence goes on along the minus strand of JAICUZ010000221.1, from coordinate 2,741 downwards.
TCAGCGTCGAGCCGAGCGCCTGCGGCGCGACGTCTTTCTGTTTCGCCGGTTTCTCGGTGTCGGCCGTGTTACCCGTCACCCCCTCCTGCGCGCACACGTAGAACATGTGGGTGTTCGGGTTGTAGCTCGACGGCTGCCAGTTCGTGCCGCCCTGCGGGCCGGGCGTGAACGCGACCATCGTCTTCCAGTAGGGCGTGTACATCTCGGTCGCCTTGATCACCTTCACGTCGTGACCGGCGCTCTTCCGCGCGAGCTTCACGATCTGCGCGTACTGCTCCTGCGAGATCCGGTGCGAGACGTACGGCGCGTACTGCGGGATCGGCTGCGTCGGCCACGTCTTCTGCTTCGGCTCCTGCGGCACCGGCTTCTCAGGAGTCGGGAAGAGCGGCTTGCCGGTCTCGCGGTTCAGGAGGTAGAGCCAGCCGGTCTTCTCGGCCTCGCCGATCCCGTGCACGTCCTTGCCGTTCACCTTCGCGTCGAAGAGGATGGTGGGGCTCGGCGCGTCGTAGTCCCAGATGTCGTGGTGCACCATCTGGTAGGCCCAGCGCAGCTTCCCGGTCCGGACGTCGAGCGCGACCATCGAGGCCGCGAAGAGGTTCTTGCCGGCGCGCTTGCTGCCGTTGTTGTCGGGGCCGGCGTTACCGGTGGTGAAGTACAGCAACCCGAGCTTCGGGTCGACGGACGGCGTCTGCCAGACGGGCGCTCCGCCATGCTTGTACGCGTCGGTGCCCTGGGGCCACGAGTCGCCGCCTGTCTCCCCCGGCGCCGGGATCGTGTAGAAGCGCCAGCGCTCCTTGCCGGTCGCCGCGTCGAAGGCGGTGACGCGGCCGCGGATGCCGAACTCGCCTCCGGACAGGCCGGTGACCACCATGCCGTTCAGGTAGAGCGGCGCGGAGGTGATCGAGTAGCCGTCCTGCCACCGGGCGACCTGCTTCTCCCAGACGACCTGCCCGGTCTTCTGGTCGAGCGCGACGAGCTTGCCGTCCAACTGGCCGATGTAGACCTTGCCGGCACCGAGCGCGACGCCGCGGCTCTCCCATCCGCAGCACACGACCGAGATCGTCTGGTCGAGGTGGGCCTTGTGCTCCCACAGGATCTCGCCCGTGTCCGCGCTGAGAGCGAAGACGTCGTCGGCGCCGGTCGGGACGTAGATGATCCCCTTGTACTCGAGCGGCTGGCTCTCGGCGCTGTACTTCGCCGCGACGGCCGAGTTGCGGAGGTGCGTGAGCCAGACGCCCTTCAGCCGCGATACGTTCGACGCGTCGATCTCGTCGAGCGACGAGTAGCGCTGATTGAACGTGGAGCCGCCGTTCGTGATCCAGTCGTCGGAGGGCGTCGCCGCCAGGTCGGACATCGAGAAGCGCGGCGCCGGTTTGATCAGCGCCTTCGCCGCCATCGCCGGTGTCTGGATCACCGTCTTCGTCTTCTGCTTCTCGCTGCGGCCGAGCACGAAGCCGAGCACGATCGCCGGAATCAGGAGCGCGGCGAACAGCACGAAGATGCCTGCGTCCAGGAACGTATCGAGGGCGCTACGGCGCACAGAAGCCAAGTACCAACAGCGGCGCGCCGCAAACCCAGGTCCTACGCCGGTACCGCTTCGCGCTCCTTCTTCGCCGCTTCGATCAGCTTCTGTGCGATGTGGGCCGGGACCTCGTCGTAGCGCAGGAACTGCATGTGGTAGTCGCCGCGCCCGCCGGTCAGCGATGTGAGCGCCTGGTTGTAGGTCAGCACCTCCGCCATCGGCACCTCGGCCTTGATCGTCGTGATGCCGCCCTTCGGCTCCATGCCGAGCAGGCGTCCGCGACGCGAGTTGAGGTCGCCGTTGATCGCGCCCACCGACTCGTCGGGCACGGTCACCTCGACTTCCATGATCGGCTCGAGCAACGTCGGCTGCGCCTGCTCGTACGCCGAGCGGAACGCCATCGACCCGGCGATCTTGAACGCCATCTCCGACGAGTCGACGTTGTGGTAGCTGCCGTCGACGAGCGTCACGCGCACGCCCTGCACGGGTGCGCCGGCGAGGTCGCCGTGCTGCAGTGCCTCCTGGACGCCCTTGTCGACGGCGGGCCGGAACCCCTGCGGGATGACGCCGCCGACGATCTTGTCGATGAACTCGTAGCCGACGCCCTCCTCGATCGGCTCGATCTCGATGTGGCAGTCGCCGAACTGGCCGCGGCCGCCGGTCTGCTTCTTGTAGCGCCCGTGAGCGCGGGCCTTGCCCTTGATCGTCTCGACGTACGGCACACGCGGCTGGTGCAGCTCCATCTCGACACCGAAACGGCGCTTCGCGCGCTCGACGGCGACCTCGACGTGCACCTGGCTCATCCCGGAGAGGAGCTCCTCCCCGGTCTGCGAGTCGCGTGACATGCGCAGCGTCGGATCTTCCTCCGACAGCCGCCGCAGCGCCTGCGCGACCTTGTCCTCGTCACCCTTCGTCTTCGCGGTCACCGCGAAGCTCATTACGGGCTCGGGGAAGCCGAGCGACGGCGGGTCGAGATCGTGCTCGGCGTCGACGAGAACGTCGCCGGTCTGCACGTCCTTCAGTTTCGCGACCGCGCCGATGTCGCCCGCGGCGAAGCCATCGGCCCTTTCGTGTTCCTTTCCTTCGAGCGTCATCAGCGCGCCGAGCCGCTCCTTCGAGTGGTCGCGGTGGTTGACGAGCGTCGTGTCCGCCTTCACCTCGCCGGCGTAGACGCGGAAGATCGAGATGCGGCCCGCGAACGGGTCGGCGACCGTCTTGA
>JAICUZ010000173.1 GCA_025935595.1 Burkholderiales bacterium | reverse complement strand
GCCGCAACGGACTTCCGGGAGACGTCGCTGACCGAACGCGACTGCGTCGAGTGGCCCGCGCCGGGGACGACGACGAGCTTCCCGTGCGTCGTCCGCCGAAGCTCCTGCTTCGCCCACTCGAGCGGCGTCGAGAGATCGTGATCGCCGTTCAGGAGCAGCGTCGGCACGGTGATCTTGCCGCGGTCGAGCGGCGTCGGCGGCGTAGGAGCCCACGGCAGGCACTGGCGGATGAAGCCGTTGCCGGTCGCCGTCTTCCGGTCGAACGGGAACAGCGCCTTCGTGGGCAGCTTCGCGACCGCGCGGCTCAACGCCGCCTCACGACCCGCGAGAGGCGCGGCGGACGTGCCCCACGGGTAGCGCCAGTCACCGCACAGCGCGCTCGCATGCAAGCCCTGGTCGAGCGCCTCGGCAGGTGCCTGGTCGCCGGCGTGCATGCTCACGATGAAGGACTCGAGCAGGCCGGGCGCTCCCTTGCGCGCGGCGCGTAGCGCCTGCGGGATGTCGAACACCGTCTTGTAGGTCGGATCGACGATGCTGTCGGTGGTGAGCGCGTCGAGCACGTCGACGCCGTTGTGGTAGCGCTTGACGACCGCCGCAAGGTTGTCGACGCAGCGGTTCCCGCACACGCTCCGCAAGACTCGCGCTGTCGCATGAAACTCGACGACGCCCAGGTCGGTGAGACCGACGTGCGGGACGACCGAGTCGAGGACGAGCTTCGACACGTGGTCGGGATGTGCGAGCGCGTAGCGCTCGGCGACGTACGTGCCGTACGACACGCCGTCCAGCGCGATCTTGTCGACGCCGAGAGCACGGCGGAGGGCGTCGATGTCCTCGACGACGTCGTCGGTGCCGTAGAACTGCCGCCGGTCGCCGAGCTTCGCCGCGCAGGCACGTACCGCGCCGGCGGTCGGCGGGAACAGGTCGGAGGCGCCCATCTGCTGCTGCATGGCTTCGCAGTCGAGCGCGCCGGCCCCCGTCCCCCGCTGGTCGAAGACCACGACCCTGTACCGGCGTTTCTCCGCGGCAAGCGCCTTCTCCACGAACCGGTCGAGCAGGAACAGCCCCGGCTGGCCGGGCCCACCGGAGAGCACGAGCAGCACGCCTCGCGGCGCCCTCACGTTGTCGGCTGCGCCGACGCGGAGATGAAGCGTGCCGCTTCGCCGCCCGGTGCGGTCGAGCGGGACGTCGAGCGTCGAGCAGGTGTACCCGGTGACGCCCGGGCAGGGCGAGGAGCCGTGCAGCCTCGGCCCGCTCGAATGCAGGACGAGCGCGAGCGCCAGGACGAGGAACGGCACGCCCGCGATTCTGAGGGGGTACTGATTGAGCGCGTGTTGAGCGTCCGTAAACTCGGCTACGCGAGATGAGGATCGGAGTGCTCACCGGCGGCGGCGACTGCCCCGGCCTGAACGCGGTCATCCGCGCCGTCGCGCGGCGCTCCTGGGCGCACGGCCACGAGGTGATCGGTGTCCGCGAGGGCTGGCGCGGAATGGTCGAGCAGCTGTTCGAGCCCCTCGGCAGGTCGCAGATCTCCGGGATCCTCCCGCGCGGCGGCACGATCGTCGGCACGTCGCGCACGAACCCGTACAAGATCGACGGCGGTGTCGATGCGGTCCGCGCGGCGTTCGAGCAGGTCGACGCACTCGTCGCGATCGGCGGCGAGGACACACTCGGCGTCGCAGCCCGTCTCTACGCAGAGCTCGACGCGCCCGTCGTCGGCGTGCCGAAGACGATCGACAACGACCTCTCCGGCACCGACTACACGTTCGGGTTCGACACGGCAGTCGCGATCTGCACGGAGGCGATCGACCGCCTGCACACGACCGCGGAGTCGCACAACCGGGTCATGGTCGTCGAAGTGATGGGCCGCCACACCGGGTGGATCGCCGTGCACAGCGGCATCGCGGGCGGCGCCGACGTGATCCTCATCCCGGAGCGCCCGGTCGACTTCGAAGAGGTGTGCAACGAGATCGCAAGCCGGCATGCGAAGGGCAAGAACTTCTCGATCGTGGTCGTCAGCGAGGGAATCGAGCTCCCGGGCGCCGAGGAGGCGTCTTCGGAAGGCGGCGGCCAGGTCGACCAGTTCGGGCACCGCCTGCTCGCGAAGCGCGGCGTCGGCGAGCGACTGGGCGAGGAGATCGAGAGCCGCACCGGCTACGAGACGCGGGTGACGGTGCTCGGGCATATCCAGCGCGGTGGCTCGCCGACCGCGCGCGACCGGATCCTGGCCACGCGCTTCGGTCTCAAAGCGGCCGACCTCGTTGTCGAGGGCAACTTCGGGCAGATGGCCGCGCTCCGCGGTGACGCGGTGATCGCGGTGCCGCTCGCCGAAGCAACCGCCGAGCTGAAGACGGTCCCGCTCGAGTGGTATGACGTCGCGAGGACGTTCTTCGGCTGATGCACACGAACCGGTCCGCGCCTCCGGCCACGATCTCACCCGTCCTGATCTACCCAGACGTCCGGGCGGCGGTGGAGTTCCTCGAGGCGGCGTTCGGCTTCGGCGAGCGCGTGCGGATCGGCGACGACCACCGCGCCCAGATGCGCGCGGGCGAAGATGGATCGTTCGTCGTCGCAGACGTGCGCCACACGCAGGTCGCACCGTCGGGCGGCGTCGTGACGCAACTGATCAAGTTCCGCGTCCCCGACGTGGACGCGGCGTTCGGCCGCGCACGTGACGCAGGCGCGCGCGTGCTCGAGGAGCCGCAGACGCACGTCTACGGCGAGCGCTCGTGCGTCGTCGAGGATCTCGCGGGCCACCGCTGGGAGCTGACGCAGACCGTCCGAGACGTCGACCCCGAGGAGTGGGGCGGCAGCGCGGTCGCGCCCTGGTAGCGCGTTAGGTGAGCTCGACCGGCACGCCGCCGCTGAGCGTCTGGAAGACGACGCAGTAGCGCTCGGTCAGCTCGAGGAGCTTCGCGACCTTCTCCTCGTCGTCGGTGTGCTCCAGCTCGAAGCGAAGCCGAATCGCGGTGAAGCCCACGGGGACGCCCTCGTCCTTCCCGACGCCCAGCGTGCCGCGGAAGTCGAGGTCGCCCTCGGCGTGCACGGTTCCGCGCACGTCGAGCCCGAGCGAGGTGGCGACGGCGCGCAACGTGACGCCGGCGCAGGCGACGAGCGCCTCGAGGAGCATGTCGCCGGAGCAGGCGAGGAGGTCCGTGCCGCCGGTCGCCGGGTGTAGCCCAGCCTCGACGAGCGCCCGGCCCGTGGACACGCTGCACGAGACGCCCTCGTCGCCGAGCGTGCCGTCGGCGCGCAGCGTCACGAGCGCCGCCGCCGGCTCCTCGCGGTAGCGCGCCTTCAGCGGCGCCTGCGCGGCCTTGAGCTCAGACGAGTCCACGATCCTTGGTTGCTAGAGGTAATCCCACTATCATCGCGCCCATGCCTCGTTACATGATCGTCCGAAGCTTCGACGTCGGCGAGTCCCAGATGCCGGCGGTGGGTCGCCGTTCCCGTGAGATCGTCGAGGACGAGCTGCCCGAGATCACGTGGGAGCACAGCCACGTCGTCGTCGACGACAACGGCAAAGTCCGAACCTTCTGCGTGTACGAGGCGCCGAGCGAAGGGGTCGTCCGCGACCACTCGAGCCGCCTCGGCCAGCACCGCATCGACTCGATCGAAGAGATCGTCGGCGACGTCACGCCGGAAGACTTCCCGGCCGCCTGACGTCGTCCAGATGAAACGACGCCGTGCTCGCCATCGCGAGCCGGCGCCGCAGCGCGCTGCGGCGCTCCGTGTCGTTCTCGGGCACGAGCTGGAGCGCCTCGCGGTAAAGCAGCACGGCGTGCTCCTTCGCCCACCCACGCTCCGCCTGCTCCGCGGCTCGGGTCAGCTGTGCGATCGCCCGATCGAAGTCGCCCGCATCGCGCCAGTGGTGGGCGAGCGCGCCGATCGCCTCGTTCGACGACCCGGTCGACCGTTCGAAGAACTGCGCGACCGCTTCGTGACGACGCGCGCGGTCGGCCCGTGGGAGGAGCTCATAGGCAACGTCTCGGATGAGCACGTGCGTGAACGTGAACTGTTGCTGGTTCTCGAGGAACGAACTCGCGTCACGCCTGATCAGGTCTCGCCGCTCGAGCTCCTCGAGCACGCGTTCGATGTCCGGCTCGGCGCTCAGTGCGACCAGCGCGTCGTACCAGAACACCTTGCCGACGACCGCGGCGTCGAGGAGTACCGCACGGTCGCGCTGCGGGAGGGCATCGAGTCGCGCGGCGACGAGGCCGCGGATGCTCGTCGGCAGTGCACCTTCCGTCTCCTCCATCGTCGCCGCGAGCTGCTCGATGAACAACGGGTTCCCCTCGGCGACCCTGATCACGGCATCCGCGCGTTCCGGCGCACCGAGCCGGCGGACCGCCAGCTCGCGTGCGTCGTCCTCGCCGAGTGGGCCGAGCGTGATGCTCGTGTAGCTCGAGAGCCGTCCACCCCAGCTCTCGCGTGAGTCGAGGAACTCCGGCCGCGCGAGCGTGACGAGCAGGAGCGGCAGTCCGTGCGAGCCGACGGCGAGCACATCGATGAGGTCGAGCAGCGTCGAGCCCGACCAGTGGATGTCTTCGAAGACGAGCACGGTCGGCTGCTCCCGGGCCGCGGCCTCGACGAAGAGGCGTGCGGACGAGAAGAGAACGTCGCGGTCGGTCGCTTCGGCGCCCCAGCCGCCGACGCCGACGATCGCACCGATGTGCTCGGCCACCGTCTCCGACGGCGCGGACGACCCGGCAAGCAGCTCGCTCGTCCGGCTGCGGAGCTTGTCGATGACCACCTCGGGCGGATCGCTCTCGTAGATGCCGCAGATCCCCGCCACGTGGCGCGCGAGCGGGCCGTAGACGCCGCTCTCGCGGTACGGCAGCGAACGGCCGAACACGACCCGGGCGCCCCGCTCACGCGCAGACTCGGCAAAGCGCGAGGCGACGGTCGACTTGCCGACCCCGGCCGGGCCGAAGATCGACACGAGGTGCGGCAGCCGCTCGACGAGCACGCGGTCCCAGATCGCATCGAGCAGCCGCAGCTCCGGCGTGCGCCCGACGAGCCGATGGTCGCGTGTCGGGCGCTCGCCCGCCGGCGTCAGCGCGTGCGTCGCCACCCATGCCTTGACCGGGGCGGCCTTGCCCTTGGCCACGATCGGCTCGGTCTCCTCGTACCCGATCACGTCGCGCGTCCCGCGGTATGTCATCTCGCCGACGACGATGCCGTTCACCGGCGCCTGCGACTGCAGACGTGACGCGGTGTTGACCACGTCGCCCGCGACCATCGACTCGCCGAGCGCCGGCCTCGCGTTGAGCGAGACGACGGCCTCGCCGGTGTTGACCGCGATGCGGATCTGCAGGCTGCTCCCGGGCATCGCGCAGACGGAGTCGCGGACGACGAACGCGGCGCGCACCGCGCGCTCGGCATCGTCGCCGTAGGCGATCGGGGCTCCGAAGACGCCCATGATCGCATCGCCGATGAACTTCTCGACCACGCCGCCGAACGACTCGATCTCGCGCCGGACCAGCTGGTGGTACGGCGTCAGCAGCGCCCGCACGTCTTCCGGGTCGAGCGCCTCTGCCTGGGCCGTGGAGCCGACGAGGTCGACGAAGATGATCGACACGATCCGCCGCTCCTCCTGCGGCGGCGCCTCGGGCTGGAGCGCCGCACCGCACGCCAGGCAGAACCGTGCGCCGGGCGGGTTCTCCTGGTTGCAGACGGAGCAGCGCACCGCACTCGAAGCGTACGTTCGGATCCGGCGGGAGTCGAGTACGGTTGCCCCGTGAGCAGTTTCCACTCAGGAACCGTGACCTTCGCG
>JAICUZ010000045.1 GCA_025935595.1 Burkholderiales bacterium | reverse complement strand
TCTGCTTGCCCCGCGCCGCCTGCGCGACGATCGTCAGCGTCGCGCCGGAGAGCTGAGCGAGATTGTCGCGCGCCTCCTCGTCGGAGATGTCGATGATCTTCTTCATCCCCCACTTCGGGCCGAGCGTCGCGAGCGCGGCCTGCAAGTCGGCGGGAACGGATCCGCTCGGGTCCTGCAGCTCGATCCCGTCGACCGGCTGCAGCGGCGAGTTGATGTCCTCGTCGACGAGCAGCCCCCAGACGTTCTCGAATGGAAAGCGGCCGACGAGCTCTTCGATGTCGATGCCGCGATAGCGAAGCGCACCGCCGTCCTTGTCCGGCTCGGCGATCTCCGTCTCGAAGGCGATGACGCCTTCGAGACCCGGGCGGAATTCGGTGGTGCTCATTCGCGGCGGAGCGTACAGAACGAAGCGCGCCCACCGGCGCGCTTGACGTGCGAGTCAGGTCTGGCCCCGCTCGGAGCCAGACCCGGATCGCCCTGCCTACCCTCCGTTGAAAAAGCCCTTGCCGAGCTGCCCGTGGCCTTGGCCTTTGGCCGCAGCGACGAAGTACGCAACCGCAAGCAAGAAGAACAGCACCGAGTAGAGATCGATCTTCTTCTTCACGAACGCACCTCCCTTTCTAGAAGTGGAAGTCCTGCAGGGTTTCGGCCGCGCGCCGGTACAGCGCTGCCGCGGCCTCCGTGTCACCGAGTTCCGCGTACGCATCGCCTTCGGCCGTCCACGCCGCGGCGAGGTGGCTCTTCGACCCCAGTCTCAGAAACAGCCGCTCGGCAGCCGCAAACTCGGTCAATGCCGCCTCCGGGGCGTGCTGTCCGAGCAGCGCGCGACCGAGCACGAGCTGCGCGTTGCCGCGCTCCTCCGCATAGTCGTCGCGACCGTCGAGGATCGACAACGCGTGCCGCGACTGCTCCTCCGCGAGGATCGGCGCGCCGAGGCGCAGGTGGATCTGGGCGAGCGACGAGACCGCTTGCGCGGCGTCGGCGTCGTTGCCGAGCTCGAGGAACAGCGAGAAAGCCTGCTTGATGTAGGCGACCGCCGGCTCGGCGTCGCCGGCGAGGAAGCTGAGACCACCGAGGTTGTTGAGGAGACGCGCCTCCGTCTGCTTGTCGCCACACTCCTCCGCGAGCTGCCGGGCTTCGTCGGCATAGAAGAGCGCGAGGCGCACCTTGCCGCGACGCTCGGCGATCACCGAGCACTGCATGGTCGCGAGCGCCTGCAGCCGCACGTCTTTCAGCTGCTCCGCCAGGTCGAGCGCCAGCTCGGCGTCCGACTGTGCGGCATCCCAGTCGCGCTGCATCGCGTAGCAACGAGCCCGCCACTCGTAGGCACGCGCCCGGACACGGTCGCGGCGAGCGCCGCCGGCCTGCGTCAGCCGCAGAGCCTCGCTGAACAGCGACACCGCGTTGCCGGTCCGCGACGCCTTGAGGCGGACGGCGCCGAGCCGGAACAGCGCCTCGGCGCGATCGGTGTCGTCGAAGAGCTCACCTTCGGCGAGCGCACGGGCACGCTCACACAGTGCGTCGGCGGAATCGATCTCGCCGAGGTACATGCGCGCCCACGCCTCGCAATGCAGGAGGCGAAGCGCGAGGTCGGGCGCGGACATCGCCGGCACCCTGATGCGCGCCAGCACGTCGACGCAGTCCTGCCATCTGCTTTCCCCGGCAAGCCGCTCGGCACGCACGAGTGCCGCACGAGCCTCCTGCCGAAGCACGGTGACATCTGGACGCCTGACCGCAGGCAGAGGAACGACGGCCGCAGTGCCTTCCACGTGTTCTGTATCGAACGATCGACGTCGCCGCGCGATCCCTCGACCGATTGAACCGAATGGGTGGACGTGTACGCTGGCCCGCGGCATGGCACACCGCGTGACGCTCATCCCCGGCGACGGTACCGGCCCCGAGCTGACCGAAGCGACTCGCCGGGTGCTCGAAGCGACGGGCGTCGGGTTCGACTGGGACGTTCGCGAGGCGGGCGTCGACGTGATGGAGGCTGCGGGGACGCCGCTTCCCGACGAGACGCTCGAGTCGATCAAGCAGAACAAGGTCGCGATCAAGGGGCCGATCACGACGCCGATCGGAACGGGCTTCCGCTCGGTCAACGTCGCGCTGCGCCACGAGCTCGGTCTCTACGCGTGCCTGCGGCCGTGCAAGTCGTACCCCGGTGTTCGCTCCCGATACGACGCTGTCGACCTCGTCGTGGTTCGCGAGAACACCGAGGATCTCTACGCAGGGATCGAGTACGAGGCCGGGACACCGGAGGCCGAGCAGGTGATCGCCGAGCTGAACGGCCTGCAGCGCAAGCAGATCGCCTCCGGCTCAGGCATCTCGGTCAAGCCGATCAGCCGCGAAGGCTCCGAGCGGATCATCCGCTTCGCGTTCGAGTACGCGCGCGCCCACGGGCGCAAGCGCGTCTCGTGCGTGACGAAGGCGAACATCATGAAGTTCACCGACGGGCTGTTCCTCGACGTGTTCCGCGCCGTCGCGAAGGACTACCCCGACATCGAGCCGTGGGAGAACCTGGTCGACGCGATCTGCATGGGGCTCGTGCAGCGTCCGGAGGAGTTCGACGTGCTGGTGCTGCCGAACCTCTACGGCGACATCGTCAGCGACCTGACGGCCGGCCTCGTCGGCGGCCTCGGCGTCGCGCCCGGCGGCAACATCGGGCCGGACACCGCGGTGTTCGAGGCGACGCACGGCTCGGCGCCGAAGTACAAGGGGCAGAACAAGGTCAACCCGACGGCGATGATCCTTTCCGGGAAGCTCATGCTCGAGCACCTCGGCGAGGACGACGCAGCGCGGCGGCTCGAGAACGCCGTTGCCGCCGTGATCGCGGCGGGCGAGCGAGTGACATACGACATGAAGCCGTCGCGCGACGACCCGACCGCGGTCGGGACGAGTGAGTACGCCGACGCGATCATCGAGAAGCTGGAGGCTTGAACATGAGTAGACCGAAGGTGACCGTCGTCGGCGCGGGCGCGACGGGCGCGACGTGCGCGGAGGTGCTGGCGCAGCGCGATTACGCCGAGATCGTCCTGACGGACATCAAGGAGGGCCTGCCGCAGGGCAAGGCGCTCGACATCAACCAGATGGGACCGATCCTCGGCTTCGAGGCGACCGTCACCGGAACGAACGACTACGCCGACACCGCGGGCTCCGACGTCGTCGTGATCACCGCGGGCCTGCCGCGGCAGCCCGGGATGAGTCGCGACGACCTCGTGCAGACGAACGAGAAGATCGTCAAGTCGGTGACGGAGCAGATCGTCGCCTCCTCTCCCGACGCGATCCTCATCATCCTCTCGAATCCCCTCGACGCGATGTGCCACGTCGCGAAAGCCGCCTCCGGGCTGCCGAAAGAACGCGTCTTCGGGCAGGCCGGGATCCTCGACACAGCCCGCTACCGCACCTTCATCGCCTGGGAGACGAAGGCCTCTGTGAAGGACGTGCAGGCCCTCGTTCTCGGCGGCCACGGCGACCAGATGGTCCCGGTCATCTCGTCGACGACCGTCGGCGGCGTCCCGCTGCGGAAGCTCGTCTCCGCCGAGCGGATCCAGGCGATGGTCGAGCGGACTGCCGTCGGCGGCGGCGAGATCGTGAAGCTGCTCGGGACCTCCGCCTGGTACGCGCCCGGCGCGGCGTGCGCACAAATGGTCGACTCGATCCTCCTGGACGAGAAGCGCGTGCTCCCGTGCACTGCGTACCTCGAGGGCGAGTACGGGATCGACGGCCTGTACATGGGCGTGCCGGTCAAGCTCGGCCGCTCCGGCATCGAGGAGATCTACGAGGTCGACCTCGACGACGAGGAGCAAGCGGCTCTCGCGAAGAGCGCCGACGCCGTGCGCGACGTGGTCGGCGTGCTCGCGGCGTAGGCGGCGTCCGCACCGTGTGGACGAAATGTGGCTTTCCGTCACACTCGCGTGCGTGACTGGTCACGGTGCCCGGCACCGGACATGTCTCAGCGCCGCCTCGCACCCACGCAGGAGTTGTCGCACTTCCGTCACACTCGCGTGCGTGAGTGGTCACGGTGCCTGGCACCAGCCGTGCCGAGAACAGCCATGACCTGGCGCATCGCAGGCGCGTACTTCGAATCGTGCAACTGCGATGCGATCTGCCCGTGCCGGATGATCGGCACCGTTCCCGGCGGTCGGTCGACGCACGGCATCTGTTACGGCGCGCTGTCGTGGCGCATCGACGACGGGCACTTCGACGACGTCGACCTGTCGGGGCTCGCGACCGCGCTCGTCATTCGGTACGACGACGACGAGCCCGGCTCGCCGTGGAGCATCGTCCTGCACATCGACGACCGCGGTGACAAGGCTCAGCGGGCGGCGCTCGAAGAGATCTTCCTGGGCGAGGCGGGCGGGGACGTGATGCGGCTGCCGTGGATCCGGAAGCCGCGGAACGTCATCGATGTGCGCGTGAGCGCGATCGAGCTCGACGGGACGAGCCTGCGCATCGGCGAAGCCGTGCACCTCGACGCGACCAAGCCGTTCGAGACGGCGGAACGGGTCGCGTGCGGCATCCCGGGGTACGAGCGAGCGGGCACCGAGTACACGGCCGACCGCTTCGACGTCGACGACGATCCGTTCCGCTGGCAGCTCAGCGGCAACTGCGCGTTCGCGGTCGACTTCGAGTACGCGTCGGGGTAGAGAGCCGCTACCGTCCCACCGCATGGATCTCGGTCTTCGCGGCAGGACGGCGATTGTCTGCGGAGCCTCGTCCGGCCTCGGCCTCGCCGCCGCGGAGGCACTCGCCGAGGAAGGCACCAACGTGACCATGTTCGCGCGGCGCCGCGAGCAGCTCGAGCGTGACGCCGACCGCATCGGCGCGCTGGCGGTGCGAGGCGACGTCACCAACGTGGCCGATCTCGAGCGGCTGGTCGCAAAGACGCTCGAGGCGTTCGGCGGCATCGACATCCTCGTCTGGAACTCGGGCGGGCCTCCCGCCGGCAAAGCCGGCGACGTGACCGACGAGGGGCTCGAAGCGGCCTTCGAGCTTCTTCTCGCCCCCGCCGTGCGGCTCGTGCGCTTGTGCCGGCCGCATCTCGAACAGAGCGAGGCGGGCCGCATCGTCGCGATCACATCGCTGACCGCGAAAGAGCCGACGGCGCACCTCGCGCTTTCGAACGCGATCAGGCCCGGGCTCGTCGGCTGGCTGAAGACGCTGTCCCGCGAGGTCGGGCCGAGCGGCGTGACCGTGAACTGCGTCGCGCCGGGCCGGATCGACACACCACGCATGACCGAGGTCTATGGCGAAGGCGGGCCGCCGGTGGAGGAGATGGCGCAGATCCCGATCGGCCGTATCGGGACGCCCCGCGAGTTCGGCGACGTCGTCTGCTTCCTCGCCTCGGCGCGGGCCGCGTACATCAGCGGCACGACGGTCGTCGTCGACGGCGGCATGTCCCGCGGGCTTCTGTGAGAAAGCTCTTCTCGAGCACGACGGCGTTCGTCGCCGGGCTGGTGCTCGTCGCGATCGTCGGCGCGCTGCTGATCCTCCCGTCCAACGACTACATCTTCCTACCTGACAAGGCGCATCCGGTCGCTCCGCTCATCACGGTCCCCGGCGGGCACGATCCGACGCACGGAGGCATCTACTTCGTCGACATCAAGCTGCGGAAGGCGAAGCTGATCGAGCGCCTCTTCGGCGGCCTGCATGAAGGCGCCGACCTCTACCCCGCGAGCGAGATCAACCCGCCGGGCGGCGGTGAAGCGGAGCGGCGTCAGATCGACATCCAGGACATGCTCAACTCGCAGGAGGTCGCAGCGGCGGTCGCGTTACGCGCGGACGGCAAAAAGGTTGTCCAGACTCCGATCGGCGCGACGGTCGACCAGATCGTGAGCGGCACTCCGGCGGTCGGCAGGCTCGACCCCGACGACATCATCACGGCAATCGACGGAAAGCCGGTGAAGACGCCCGGCGACGTGATCACGGCGATGGCAGGCCATAAGCCCGGTGACACCGTCGCGTTCTCGATCCGCCGAGTGGGTGCCGCCCGCGTGGTGAGGGTCAAGACGATTCCGGAGCCGGCGACCGACCGCGCGGTCGTCGGCATCACGCTCCGACCTGCTGTCGACATCCATCTCCCGGTGGACGTGAGGATCGATGCCGGTGACGTCGGCGGCCCGTCCGCTGGGCTCGCGTTCGCACTCGGCATCCTCCAGGAGCTCGGGCGGAACATCGTCCGCGGCCACAAGATCGCTGCGACGGGAGAGATCCTTCCTGATGGCTCCGTCGGCTCGATCGGCGGGGTCAAGCAGAAGACGATCGGCGCGCGCCAGGCGCATGTGGACGCATTTCTCGTGCCTGCTGGGGACAACGCGCAAGAGGCGAAGCGTTACGCCCACGGGCTCCGGATCATCGCTGTGAAGAACTTTCCACAGGCGTTGCGCGCGCTGGCGACACTCCGTTGACCGCCGCGTAAACGGCAGATTTCTCCTCCCTAGAACTTGCCGGAAAGTGCGCGTTTTCCGTTTAGACAAGCCCTTTTCGACGGTTCTGGGCGGTCGTACCATCGCACTCCCGCCACCTGACAGCGAACCCCCCGAAAGGCCCTCAATGACCCGGCAGAACGCTCCGACGTGCGAAGACTGCTACTTCCGCCGCCACGGCCTGTGCGCCATGACCCCGGAGCGCCCCTGTCCCACGTTCCGCGCGGCGACGCGCACTCTCCAGCCGCCTCGACAACCTCGCCTCGTCCCGCTCGCGGTGTCCGCGGCGGCGGTCGCGTAGCCGATGGCCGACGAGCAGCAGGCGAAGCGCGAACGCACGCCGTGGCTGCAATTCACGGCGATCGGGCTCGTCGCGCTCTACGCCATCCTTTTCATCGTCCTGAACACACACCGCGCGAAGGTCAGCTTCGTCTTCGCGTCCGCCAAGATCTCCGTGATCTGGGTGATCCTGCTGTCGCTGGCGGTCGGGTTCGTGCTCGGCGTGCTCGTGACGCGGCTACACCGCCGCCGGAAGCGCCGCGGCTAGCCGCGCGACACCTTCGCCGATCTCGTCCGGCGACACGAAGCTGTAGGCGAGACGCAGTGTGTCCGGACCTCCGCCGAAGTCGGCACCCTTGACGAACGTCACGCCCGCGGCCTCCGCACGGGCGAACAGATCAGAGACATCGACGCCGTCGAGCTCGACCCAGAGGAAGTAGCCGCCTTCAGGGTGCGACGTGCGCGCGTCGGGGAGCGCGCGCCCGAGCGCGTCCACCATCGCGTCGCGCCGAGCGCCGAGAAGCCCGCGCACGCGCTCAAGGTTCGGCTCGAATAGGCCGCGCTGCAGGAACTCGTAGACCGTCGCCTGGCCGAGCAGGACGGGCGTGATGTAGGTGCCGGTCGCAGTCGCCTCCAACTCGCGCGCGAGACCTTCGGGAAGCACGAACCAGCCGACCCGCAGCCCGGGCGAGATCGTCTTCGAGAACGAGGAGCTGTACGCGGTCGTGCCGCCGGAAAGCTCGTGCAGCGACGGCGGCGCCTCTCCCTCGAAGCGCACGAGACCGTACGGATCGTCCTCGAGCACGAGCAGTTCGTGCTCCGCGGCCAGCTCGACGACACGGCGACGTCGATCCTCCGGCAGCGTGCGACCGCTCGGGTTCTGGAAGGTCGGAAGCAGATAGAGGAAGGCGGGCGGCTCGCCGCTTCCGAGCGCCGACTCGAGGGCGTCGGGGTCGAGACCGTCGTCGTCGCAGTCGAGCGCGACGATCTCGGCGCCAAGGGCCGAAAGGATCTTCAGGGGCCGGTCGTAGGTCGGCCGCTCGACCAGCACGCGCCGCCCCGGAGCGAGCCGCTGCGCGAGGAACACGAATCCCTGCAAGGAGCCGTTCGTGAGGAACACGCGGGACGGATCGACCCCGTGTCGCTCGGCTGCCCACTCCCGTAGCGGGCCATAGCCGCTCGCAGGCCCGTACGACAGGATCGTCGTCCCGTCCCGCTGGAGTGCGGCGCGGGCGCAGTCCGCGAGCTCGGCCACCGGCAGGCACTCCGGCGCGGGCCAGCCACGTGCCAGGGAGATCGTTCCGGCCATGCGGTACAACCTAGCGGGCTAGACGGCGGGCAGATCCACGACGAAGCGCGCGCCCGTCGGATCGCCGCGCTCGTAGCGCAGGTCACCCCGGTGTGCGCGGGCGTACGCACGCGCGATCGCCAGTCCGAGCCCGGCGCCGGCGACGCGGTCGCGGGCCACGCCGGCGCGCGTGAACCGGTCGAACAGCGTCTCCTCGATCTCGCGCGCGACACCGGGCCCCGAGTCCTCGACCGCGACTCGTAGGTGTCCGTTCTCGGCCGTCGCGGTCACGCGCACCGGAGCGCGTCCGTAGCGGAACGCGTTCGTGACGAGGTTCGTGACGACGTGGTCGAGGACGTGTGGGTCGACGTTGGCGCGGGCGTTGTCGGGCACGTTGACCTCGACCTCGCCGAGGTGCTCGGGCGCCGCGATGGCGATGACCTGACGAAGGCGCGGCTCGAGCTCGAAGAGCTGCGGCCGCACGTCGACCGCATCCGCGTCGAGCCGGGAGAGATCGAGGAGCTGCTCGACGAGCGCGGCCATTCGTTGCGTCTGCTGCTCGAGCGCCTCGCGCAGCTCGACCTTCTGCGGCTCTGAAAGCCGGTTGCCCACGTGGTTGAGCGTCTGGACGAAGCCGTTGATCGTCGTGACCGGGGTCCGCAACTCGTGCGCGGCGAGCGCGACGAAGTTCGTCATCAGCTCGTTCGCGCGTTCGAGTGCGAGCCGCGTCTCGTGCTCTTGCTCGAAGAGCCGTGCGCGGTCGAGCGCGGTTGCCGTCAGCCCGACGATCGTATGGAGCGCACGCAACTCATCCTCGTTGAAGAACGGGGCGTACGGCGATGTCCACGCAACGAACGTCAGCCCCTCTTCCGCGATCACGACGCCGCCGTCGGGCTCGACTGTGCCCCACGTCGCGAGCTCATGGCCGTCGTCATCGCGCACAGCGAGCCCGCTCGCGCCGACAAGCGCGGCGGCGGGAGCGGCGATCCGCGCCGCGACCTCGGGCGGCGAGGCGGCGATCGTGACGAGCCCGCGCATCGCGTCTTGAAGACGCGCCTGGTCGGGCGTGCGCCAGTATGCGCGGACGATCCGCGGCGGGTCGATGCCGAGGTAGAAGCCGACGATCGACGCGAAGCCGATCAGCTGCACGATGAGCGCGCCGGGGTGCGACTGATTCGTGGCGAAGGTCGTGCCGAGGAGCGCGATCGTCAGCGTCGCTGCCGCGAACGCGAGCACCCGCATGCGCTTCGCCGACACCGAGGGCTGGCCGCGGCCCGCACGAAGTAGCCGCACCGTGACCGTGATCGACAGGAGTGTCCAGTGGACGAAGAACGCGATCACGTAGACGGCGAACCCGACCGACCAGCTCTCGCCGGTCGCCGGGAAGCGCGTGAGCGCGAACGTGAAGACCGTCAGCCCGGCTGTGAGCGACGTGACGACGAGACGCATCAGCCGCCCGGGCGGGGCGAAAGTCGTCGCGAAGCGGTAGAGCAGGTACGGGAAGAGGACGAGCAGCTCGATATCGCCGCGCTGGAGGATGTACTGGATCGTGCCGTGCGGGTGTGAGGGCGCAAGCCGCCCGACGGTGACGAGGAGCGCCATCGCGAGGAACGCGAGCGCGAGCCAGCCGGCAGGGCGGGCGCGCCGCGACCACCAGAGGCGGATCGCGACCACGGCCAGCGCGACCAGGCTGACCGAGTTCAGGATCCCGACGCTGATGACAAGCGCGTGCAGACTTCCCCCCGATCTCGTGGCGCGCGCAATCGTACGCTTAACACGGTCTTAGGAGTGCGGGTCACAATTCGGGCATGACCGCCCGCGTCCTCGTCGTCGACGACGATCCCGCCGTCCGCTCAGCCGTGTCGCGCGCCCTGCGCGTCGACTACGAGGTGGCCGAGGCGGCCGACGGATCAGAGGCGCTCGCCGCGCAGGCCTCGTCGCCATCGGATGTGATCGTCCTCGACCTCCTGATGCCCGAAGTCGGCGGCATCGAGGTGTGCCGGACGCTCCGCCGGCGGGAGGACGCCGTGCCGATCCTCGTCGTCACCGCGCGCGACGCCGTCGACGACCGGGTCGAAGGGCTCGACGCGGGAGCGGACGACTACCTCGTGAAGCCGTTCGCGATCGAGGAGCTGCGGGCGCGCGTTCGCGCGCTGCTCCGTCGAACGGGTGCCGGAGACGGGGCACTGAGGTTCGGCGACGTGCTGCTCGATCCCGCGACGCGCGAGGCGCATCGGGGCGAGCGCCGGATGCAGCTGACGCGCACCGAGTTCAACCTGCTCGAGCTGTTCATGCGAAACCCGCGGCAGGTGCTGACGCGGTCGCAGATCTACGAGCGTGTGTGGGGCTACGACTTCGGCGCCACCTCGAACGCGCTCTGGGTGTACATCGGCTACCTGCGGCGCAAGCTGGAAGAAGGCGGCGAGCCTCGCCTTCTGCACACCGTGCGGGGCGTCGGCTACGCGCTGCGCGAAGAGCCGTGAGCTTCCGTCTTCGGGTCACGCTGCTGGTCGCAGCCGCGATCGCATTGACCGTGTCCGCGGCCTCGATTGCGGTATGGGTCACCGCCAGGCACGAGCTTGTCAGCCAGGTCGACTCGAACCTGAAGCGCGAGGAGCCGCACGGGCCCTTCGTCCTCGCCGTGACATCCGAAGGCGAGATCCAGGGCGGGCTAGCAGGCATCGTCCCGGTCACCTCCAGTCTGAGGAAGCTCGCACGGTCGGGTGGCGAGGCGTACTACGCGAACGTGACAATTCAAGGGCAGCACGTACGCGAGTACGCACGTGCCGTTCAAGGCGGCGCGATCTTGACGATCGCGCCGCTCGACGCGACCGACCGTGCGCTTCGGCGCATCAAGTTCTGGGCGTTCTTGATCAGCGGCCTTGGCATCGCCGCCGGCGCGGCGCTGGCAGCGGTCGTCGCCGGCGCCGCGTTGCGGCCGGTGCGCCGGCTCACGGCCGCGGCAGAGACGGTCGCCGCCACGGGCGATCTGACCGAACGCGTCGAGGCGTCGAGCTCGGACGAGCTCGGGCGACTGGCGACTCGCTTCAACGCGATGCTCGCCGCCCTCGAGGAGTCGGTCGGGCGGCAAAGGCGCCTGGTTGCCGACGCTTCACACGAGCTGCGCACGCCCCTCACGGCCGCGCGCACGAACGTCGATCTCGTGCGCGAAGGGAAGCTGCCGGACGAGGAGGTGCGCCACGCGCTCGACGAGGCTTCGGTGGAGCTCGACTCGCTGACCTCGCTCGTCTCCGATCTCGTGGAGCTGGCGCGCGGCGAGGAGCGGAAGCTGCGCCTCGAGGACGTCGCACTCGACGACCTCGTCTCGTCCGCGGTCGAGCGCGCGAAGGCGCGCGCACCTGAGGCGACGTTCGTGATGTCGCTGACGCCGGTGCACGTCCACGTCGATCCGGTGCTCGTCGAGCGCGCCGTCGGGAACCTGCTCGACAATGCCGTCAAGTACAGCCCGCCGGGCGCGCCGATCGAGGTGGCGGTGCGGGAGGGCGAAGTGGTCGTCACGGACCACGGGCCGGGCATCGCCGAAGAGGACCTGCCGCGGATCTTCGACCGCTTCTACCGCGCCGCGACCGCGCGGGCGAAGCCGGGCGCCGGCCTTGGGCTCGCGATCGTCCGCGAGGCAGCAGAGGCCCACGGCGGTCAGGCGACGGCGGAGTCGAGCGCGTCGGGCGCGAAGTTCAGGCTGACGCTCCCTGCCACAGCCTAGGCTCGCCGTGTGCGTCTGAGCCGCAACCGCGACTTCGTCCTCTTCCAGCTCGGCCAGCTCCTCTCGACCGCCGGCAGCTCGCTGTCGACGATCGCCTACCCGCTGCTCGTCCTCGCGCTGACGGGCTCGCCGGCGCAGGCAGGTGTCGTCTCGTTCGCGCGCCTCCTTCCCGCGCCTCTGCTGGCGCTGCCGGCCGGCGTGCTCTCGGACCGCCTCGATCGGCGACGGATCATGCTGGCGAGCGACGCGGTGCGCGCAGTCGCAATGGCGGCGCTGGCCGTCGTCGTTTGGCAGACGCACGCGTACTGGCCGATCCCGGTGCTCGCGTTCGCCGAGGGCGCGGGCGATACCTTCTTCGGCGCGTGCCTCGGCGGCGTGCTGCGCTCGGTCGTCCCACCGGCCGCGTTGCCGACCGCAGTGTCGGTGCAACAAGGTCGCGTCGCCGTCGTCGGCATCGTCGGGCCACCGGTGGGCGGGGTGCTGTTCCACGTCGCACGGGCGCTGCCGTTCGGCGTGGACGCGCTCTCCTACGCATTCTCGTTCGCCGCGATCTCCGCGATGCAGACACCGTTCCAACAACCGCGCGAGCCGCGTCCCCGCCGGATCCGCGCCGAGCTCGCCGAGGGATTCGAGTTCCTCTGGAGACAGCCGTTCCTGCGCGCCACGTCGTTCTTCTATGCGATCGGGAACTTCACGATTCCCGCGTTCCTGTTCGTCGTGCTCGTCGTCGCGCGCCGCCACGGGTTGACGGGCGGCGAGATCGGGATTCTCCTCGCGCTCTTCAGCGCGTGCATCCTCGTCGGCTCGTTGCTGGGTGGCTTCGCCAGGCGACGGTTGAGCCTCCGCGCGGTCGTGCTGCTCGAGGCG
>JAICUZ010000244.1 GCA_025935595.1 Burkholderiales bacterium | reverse complement strand
GCGGCCGTCTCCCGACGAGCACGTGTCGCCCACCTTCCACGTCAGCGGCACGGCCAGCGTCTTCGAGGCGACGCTCGTCGTCCAGACGATCCGGGACGGCAAGACGATCGAGCGAAAGACGGTCACCGCCTCGGAGGGCGCCCCGGCCCGCGGGACGTTCGACGTGACGCTGCACGCCACCCCCGGCCAGCTCGTCGTGCGTGCGTTCTCGCCCTCGGCGAAGGACGGCTCACCTCAGCACGAGGTGAAGGTGCATGTCGTCGTCACGCCTTGATCTGCTGGGCGAGCACCCAGAGCCCGGCCACCGTGTAGGCGACCATCAAGGCGACGAGTGGCAGTTGCATTGCGAGTGCGCGCACCCGTGTCGATGAGCGAAGTGCCAGCCGATGTGCGGCGAACACCGCGACGACGTGACCGAAGACGATCAGGAGCACCTGGATCCACCAGACGACGCCGGCGGGTGCGACGGCCTTCGTGATCGCGTACTCACCCCAGCCGAGCGGGTTCCAGCTGTGGCCGAACGGGTCGACAATGACGGCCGCAGTGTTCTGCCCCGCGATCAGGAGGTACGCGAAGTAGTGCGCGGCGAAGTAGACGCCCGCGATCGGGATCAACGTCGTTGCGAATGCCTCGGCCCGCCCGCGCGTGATCAGGAGATACGCGGAGACGAAGATGGCTACAACCGCGATCATCGACAACGTCTGCAGCACATCGACGTGGCGCGCGAGGAACGACCACCGCTCCCAGAACCACTGCTGGAAGCCGCCGAACCGGTCGGTCTGCGACCAGCCGTCGAACACGACGGTCGCGAGCCCCGCGAGCACGAAAGCGGCGCCGCCCACCGGTAGTGTCGGGTCGGTGCGCAACCCGGCGCCGTAGGGACGGAGCCGCGCCGAGCGTTCCGAGCGCGGTGACGCCGACCACTCCTCCGGCGAGAACGGCCGCAGCTCGAGTGGCGAGAAGCGAGAGAGCGTGCGCGCGAAGACGCTGAAGAGCTCCACGTTCGCAAACCACGTCTCTGCGCCGTACACCGCGCAGCCGAGGAGCGTCGCGACCACGTACGCGAGCAGGATCGCGGCGAGCGGCCGGGGCTCTTTCGCCGGTCCCCAGATCAGCTCCATCCACGACCACACGAGCAGCAGCCCGACCGCGGGCCACTGGCCGAGCCATGCGGGATACCGAAGCGGCTCGACGCCGTTACGCGCGAGCACCCGGTCGAGCGCGCGGCCCGCGACGTTGAGCGGCGAGACGCGCTCCCACACGTTGCCAACGAGCCACGAGACGATGCCGAGCCCGACCCAGAAGTCGACCCACGTCAGGACGAGCACCGGGTTCTCGAAGAACTCCTGCGACTCGTCGGTCGTCGAGAAGAGACCGCCGACGAGAGCGATCACGACGAGCGCGACACCGACGATCGTGATGATCGGGCCGAGCCGGCGCACGAACCGGTACAGGTCCGGCCCGCGCCGCTCGATCGCGTTGCCTTCGGTGACCGCCAGCGCGGCCGCCGGCGCCGAGAGCAGCACCGCTGCGCCACCTGCGGCGACGTAGAGCCAGATCGGAAGCGGGAACTTGTAGTTGATCGGAGCTGCGTGCGCGAGCAGACCAATCATTGCGGAATACGGTAGCTACAATGCCGCCCGCCGATTGGTCCCCGGTAGCTCAATTGGCAGAGCATTCGGCTGTTAACCGAAGGGTTGTTGGTTCGAGTCCAACCCGGGGAGCTCGCGGACGCTGCAGGTCGGGCTTCCACTTCGGGAAGCGCCCAGGCACGGGCGCTTCCCGAAGGAGCTCCGAACTAGCGCGCCGTTAGAGGCCGGCGCACTGGCCGATCTTGTGGCCGCCGACGGTGTTGGGTTGGCCGCCGTCTGCGGGGTTCACCTGCGCCTTGGGTGTGTTGCCCTGGCAGATGAGATTGCGCCCGATCACGTTCGTCATGATTTCGCTCGAATCCGAGTCGACCTGACCCGGCACGGGCGGATCGACGAGACCGTTGATGACGCTCTTGTTCTTGGAAAAGATCACGTTGCCGCCGACATGGTTGCGGATGAAGCCGATCCAACCGCCCGTCCAGCCCATGATCACGGCGTTCCCGTCGATCGTGTTGTCCTTCGTCGGGAAGTTCCGGAACTCACCGGCAACGCCGCCCCCGCCGCCATGCGAGATCAGGCTGCCGTGGATTGTCGTGAAGCTGATGTACAGGCTGAGCGGCTGGTTCGCGATCACGTTCCCGTCGACCACCGTGTCGTGCGGCGCGGCCGGGTTGTAGGTACCGAGACCCAGGATCCCGCCCTTACCGACGAGCACGTTGCCGCCGACATGAACCGTCGTCAGCGGCGAGCCTGCATGATCGTTCAAGGAAGCGCCCGCCGCGACGGTCAGATTATGGGTGACGGTGACCGTCCCGCCGCTGAACGAGCAGACGCCCGTCACCGCAAGACTGCTATAGGTGCCCGCAGCGATCGTCCCACCGGAGCAGGTCGCCGACCCCGGCCGTGCCGCGACCGCACTACTCGACGCCGCAACTGCCAACAGTGTCAATGCGAGCAGAGCGACAAGGTTCCGCAGCTTTCTCATTTTCGAAGTCCTCCCCCGCCGATTACCGTCTGAGCGTACTGGGGGTCCGATGCCCGGCACCCACCGTTCATCAACCTGAACTCCCCTGTTTTACCGAGCCTTTACCCCGTAGCGGCTCCCGAGGGCAGGGGGCACCCGGGCCCGCCGAGACGCGCCTCTGGAACAATCCAGGTGTGACCTACGAACAGGCGCAGGAGGCATTGCTGGCACTCGCGCGGCGGCACGGCGGCCTGATCACCGCCGCGGACGTCGAATCCGACGACGAGCTCGCCTCCGACCAGCCGACCGTCTCGGCCGCGGCGCGCGCATTTGCAGGCTCGACGAACGTGTTCGCGGTCCCGCGGGAGGACGACGGCTGGTTCCCCTTCAGCGAGATCCGCATCACGGTTCTCTAGGACCTCTGGCCAGGCAGACACCCGCGGGTCAGCGGGGGCATGGCCACGTGCCGCTCGACACACTTGGGCCATGCGGTTCGCAGTCGTGCTGTCCGTCGTCGCCTCGGCGCTAATGTGCGCGGTTTCCGGCACAGCAGCTCCGGCACCCGCGACGACCCTGCGGGCCGACGTCGCCGAATGGAGCATCGTCCCGTCGACGGGTGCGGTTCATGCAGGCGTCGTGCGCGTGGTGGTGCGCAACCTCGGCGCATCGCCTCACCAGGTCACGGTGGTCCGAACCGCGACGTTCGGCGCGCGGCTGCGGCTCGAGGGGGCGCGCGCAGTCGTGCATCCGATCGCCGCGAGCATCGTCGTGCGTCCCGGCAAGACGGCGACGCTCGTCGTTTCGCTCGCGCGCGGCTCGTACATGCTGCTCGACAACCTTCCGTGGAGCTACTGGAAGGGAACGTCGGTCGCGTTCAGCGTCCGCTGAGCGCCGACACGCGCTCGAGCAGCTTGCCCAGCATCTCCTGCAGCTCTCTCGTCCGAGCTACGTCGGCTCCCTGAAGCTCGCGCCGCAGCTCGCGCTCCCGCAGACGCCAGAGCAGCTCTTCCCCGGTCGCTGCGTCGATGCCCTCCGCCTCGGCCCGAGCGTCGAGCTCCGCCAGCAGCTCGATACCGTCCACATCGAGCGGGGAAGCGTCGACGATGTGCTCGCGGATCTTCCGGTGCAACGGGTCGTAGAAGTGCTCCGGGGTCAGCTGCCCGAGTAGTGGGCGCAGCTCTTCGTGCGCGAGCGCGCCGGCAAGCGCGTTGCGCTCGAGGCGCGTGCCTGCGTCGATGGCACGCGGTGCTGTTGCCGCGGCACGAGCCGATGGAATTGCCCCGGTAGCAAACCGAACAGTTGTCCCCGTCCGGTCACTGACCAAGCGCTGCGCCGCGTCCTTGTCGGGACCCTGAGGGTGCGCATCGATGATCTCCTTCGCCTTCCGGAACCCAGCTTCGCGGTCGTCGGCGTGCTCGAGCTCGAGCCGCACGCGGTAGACGACGTAGGGCTCTGCGTTGCGCAGGTGGGCCTCGAACCCGCCCGGGTCGTCAGCCGGATCCACACCCGGCGGGAGCGCCACGACGTTCACGTCGAACTCCTGCTTCACGGCGAGCTCCATCCCGCGAAGCGCCGCCGACTCACCCGCCGCGTCGCCGTCGAAGGCGAGCCACAGCCGCTTGGTGAGACGGCCGAGCTCTCGGAGCTGCTGCTCGGTGAGCGACGT
>JAICUZ010000219.1 GCA_025935595.1 Burkholderiales bacterium | reverse complement strand
GTGTTGACGAACCCGGGCGTGACGACCGCGCCGCCCAGATCCTCCGCGCCGTCGGGAGCGGCACCGGAGCCGATCTCGGCGACGAGCTCGTCCTCGATCCGAACCCAACCTTGCCGGTGCTCCGTCCCGACGTCGTCCATGGTCACGAGCCAGCAGTTGCCAAGGATCATGCGACCTCCAGCGGAACGAGCTCGAACGCGTCGACGTCGACGAGGCCGCGGTCCGTCAGCTTCAGCTCCGGGATCACCGAGAGGGCGAGGAACGCCAGCAGCTGGAACGGCGCTTCGATCGTGCAGCCGAGCCGCTCGGCCGCCGCGACCACGGCGTGCGAGCGCTCGACCACCTCGGCGAGCGGCGCGTCGCTCAGGATCCCGGCCACCGGCAGCGGCAGCTCGGCGAGGACTTCGGCGCCGTCGACGGCGACGATCCCGCCGCCGATGTTCGCCAGGCGCCGCGCGGCGGTTGCCATCGCAGCGTCGCTCATGCCGACGACGACGAGGTTGTGCGCGTCGTGGGAGAGCGTCGTCGCAAGAGCCCCTCGCTCGAGGCCGAACCCCTTCACGAGCCCGCGCCCGATCCGGCCGGTGCCGAGGTGGCGCTCGACGACCGCGATCTTCGCGTGGTCACGCGCCGGATCGGCGAGCGCCTCGCCGGCGCGCACGAGCGGCTCCTCGACGAGCGACTCCGTGACGATCTGGCCGGGGATCAAGCCGATGACCCGCGCCTGCGCGCCGCCGTTCCAGGGGATCCGGAACATCTCCGGGCCGAGCGCGCCGAGGCGCACGGTCTGCCGGACCCAGTCCGGCACCGGCTCGCGCGGGATCTCCGGCACCGGAGCACCGCGTTTCAAGACGAGCTCGGGGACGAAGCGCTCGAGGTCGGAGATGATCAAGATGTCCGCCTGGCAGCCGGGAGCGATCGCGCCCAGGTGGTCGAGCCGGTGATACGCCGCGGCGTGGTGCGAGGCCATCGTCAGCGCGTCCTCGGGCGCGATGCCGAACGCGACCGCGTCGCGGACCATCGAGTTGATGTGACCGTCCTCGGCGATGTGCTCGGGCTCGCGGTCGTCGGTGCAGAACGCGATCCGGTGCGGCCCGAACTCCTGGACGAGCGGCAGCAGCGCCTCCAGGTTGCGCGCCGCCGACGCTTCGCGGATCAGCAGCCACATGCCGGCCCGCAGTCGCTCGCGTCCTTCCTCGGGCGTGTACGCCTCGTGATCCGAGCGGATCCCGGCGGAGGCGTACGCCTGCAGCGAGCGGCCGAGCACCCCCGGCGCATGGCCGTCGATGTGCTCGGCGAGCACCAGCTTCGCAAGCTCGGCCGGGTCTCCGGAGATGACGCCGGGAAAGTTCATCATCTCGGCGAGGCCGATCACACGGCGGCGGCGGAGGAGCGCGTCGAGATCGCCGACGGTGAGCGCGCGGCGCGGCGACTCGAACTGCGACGCGGGGACGCACGACGAGGCCATGAAGTAGATGTCGAGCGGGAGGCCGGCCGTGGCGTCGAGCAGCCAGTGGACACCGTCCGTGCCCAGCACGTTCGCGACCTCGTGCGGGTCGGCGACGACCGCCGTCGTGCCGAACGGGAGCACGAGCCGAGCGAACTCGTCGGCGAGCATCTTCGACGACTCGATGTGGACATGTGCGTCGACGAAGCCGGGGACGACCCACCTGCCCGACGCGTCGACGACCTCGCGGCCGTCATAGTCGCCGAGCCCGGCGATCCACCCGTCCACGATCGCGACATCCGTCTCGAGCCACTCCCGTGTGAAGACGGAAAGCACCTTGCCGCCGCGGATCACCACGTCGGCAGGCTCGTCGCCGCGTGCGACGGCGAGACGCTTCGAGAGGAGTGCGCCCACGGTGCGAGAACCGTACCCTTCGCCCCGTGGACGTCCTAACGCCGACGACGCTCGACGAGGCGCTGCGCCTCAAGGCAGAGCACCCCGACGCGGTGCCGATCCAGGGCGGCACCGACGTGATGGTCGCGCTCAACTTCGACCGTGAGCGGCCCGCCGTGGTGCTGAACCTGAACGAGGTACGCGAGCTGCGTGGCTTCTCCCGCGAGAACGGATCGCTGCGGCTCGGCTCCGCGCTCACCTTCGCCGAGATCGAGCACGGCGAGCTGCGTGACATCGTTCCGGCCCTCGCCGAGGCGTCGCGCACCGTCGGGTCGCCGCAGATCCGCAACCGCGGCACCGTCGGAGGCAACCTTGGCATGGCCTCCCCGGCGGGTGACGCCATTCCGCCGCTCGTCGTCGAAGGTGCAGAGGTCGAGTGCGCCTCGGTACGCGGCACGCGACGCGTTCCCCTCCTGGAGTTCGTCACCGGGGTGAAGCGCAATGCGCTCGAGCAGGACGAACTGATCACCGCCGTGTGGGTGACGCCGTCAGGCGTGCCCCAGACCTTCATGAAGGTGGGGCCTCGCAACGCGATGGTGATCGCGGTCGTCTCGCTTGCCGTCTCCGCCGGTGACCAGCTCCGTGCGTCGATCGGCTCGGCGTCTCCGCGCCCGGTGCTCGTCGTCGCCCCGCGCGACGACGCTGCGACGTTCGCGGAGCGCGTCGCCGGTGCCGCGTCGCCGATCGACGACGTACGCGGCACCGAGCGCTACCGAAGGCATGCGATCCGCGTACTCGCTGAACGCGCGCTGAAGCGAGTGCTCGCATGAGGATCACCGTTCGCATCAACGGCGAGGAGCATCAGGCCGACTGCTGGGAAGGCGAGTCGCTCCTCTTCGCGCTGCGGGAGAAACTCGGGTTTCCCGGCTCGAAGAACGCGTGCGAGCAAGGTGAGTGCGGCTCGTGCTCGGTGCTGCTCGACGGCACGCTCGTCTGCGCGTGCCTCGTGCTCGCGGCGCAGGCCGACGGGCACGACGTGACGACGGTCGAGGGGCTCGCGGAGGACGGCGACCTGCATCCGGTGCAGCAGGCGTTCGTCGACGCCGGCGCGGTGCAGTGCGGCTTCTGCACGCCCGGTCTCGTGGTCGCGACGACCGATCTCCTGCGTCGCAGCCCGCACCCGACGGATGACGAGATTCGCGAGGCGCTGTCCGGGAACCTGTGCCGCTGCACCGGGTACGCGAAGATCTTCGACGCCGTTCGGGCGGCGGCTGCGCGCGCATGACGCAGGCCGTGCGCACGCTGCAGGTGGGGAAGGTCGGCGAGCTCGTGCCGCGCCTCGATGCGCCGCCGAAGGTGAAGGGCGAGTTTGCCTACGCGAGCGATCTCGTCGTGCCCGGCATGTTGTGGGGGCACACGCTGCGCAGCCCGCACTCGCACGCGCGCATCCTCGCGATCGACATCTCGGAGGCAGTGGCGATGCCGGGCGTCCATGCGGTTCTGACGCACGACGATGTCCCCGGCCAGAAGACGTACGGGCTCGAGTTCACGGATCAGCCCGTGCTTGCGATCGACCGCGTGCTCTACCACGGAGAGCCGGTCGCGCTCGTCGCCGCCGAGCATCCGGAGCAGGCGAGACGTGCGGCCGAACGTATCCGCGTCTCCTACGACGAGCTCGAGCCGGTCGCCGACATGGAGCGCGCGCTCGAGTCCGTCGACCTGCATCCGGAGAAGCCGACACGCGGTCACGGCTACCTCGACGACGACCGTCCGAACGTCGTGCGTCACATGGTGATCCGCCACGGCGACCCTGACGTGCAAGGCGATGTGTCGGTGAGCGGGTACTACGAGGTCGGAATCCAGGATCAGGCGTTTCTCGGTCCCGAGTCGGGGCTCGCGGTGCCGGACGGTGAGGGCGGCGTCGACATCTACGTCGCGACGCAGTGGCTGCACGTCGACCGCTCGCAGGTCGCGCCGTGCCTCAACCTGCCGGTCGACCAGGTGCGCATCCATCTCGCCGGTGTCGGCGGCGCCTTCGGCGGTCGCGAGGACCTGTCGATGCAGGTGCACGGCGCCCTGCTCGCGCTGCACACGAATCGCCCGGTGAAGATCGTCTACAACCGCGAAGAGTCGTTCACCGGCCACGTACACCGCCATCCCGCGCGGATGTGGTGCGAGCACCACGCGACGCGCGACGGGAAGCTCGTCAACGTCCGCTTCAAGATCCTGCTCGACGGCGGCGCGTATGCCTCGTCCTCGACGGCGGTCACGTCGAACGCGGCGTCGTTCTCCGTCGGCCCGTACGAGACGCCGAATGCGCTGATCGACTCGACGGCCGTCTACACCAACAACCCACCGTGCGGTGCGATGCGCGGCTTCGGTGCCGTGCAGACCTGTTTTGCCGGTGAGGCGCAGATGGACAAGCTGGCGGTCGCGCTCGGGATCGACCCGGTCGAGCTGCGGCTGCTGAACGCGCTCGAGCCCGGCGACGTGCTGCCGACCGGCCAGACGATCACCGGCTCGATGCCGGTCGCGGAGTGCATTCGCGCTGCTGCCGCCCTCGAGCCGCCTCGGCCGGAGCAGCTGCCGCGCGACGTGATCCGGCTTCCGGGCGGTGCGGGCAACACGACGAACGGCGACGGCGTCCGCCGCGGCGTCGGCTTCGCGGTCGGCTTCAAGAACATCGC
>JAICUZ010000280.1 GCA_025935595.1 Burkholderiales bacterium | reverse complement strand
GTTCACGTCGAACTCCTGCTTCACGGCGAGCTCCATCCCGCGAAGCGCCGCCGACTCACCCGCCGCGTCGCCGTCGAAGGCGAGCCACAGCCGCTTGGTGAGACGGCCGAGCTCTCGGAGCTGCTGCTCGGTGAGCGACGTGCCCATACACGCGACGACCGGCTCGAAGCCCGCTTGCCGCACGGCGATCACATCTGCGTTGCCCTCGACCACGCACGCTCGGTCTTGCTTCGCGATCGCGGAGCGGGCCTTGTCGAGCCCGTACACGACGGCGCTCTTGTGGAAGAGCTCCGACTCCTGGGTGTTGACGTACTTGCCTGTCAACGGGTCGTCGTCGTAGAGCTTGCGCGCCTGGAAGCCGAGCACGCGGCCGCGCGCATCGGTGAGCGGGAACATGAGGCGGCGCTGGAAGTAGTCCTCTCCCCGAGGACGCATCAGGCCCGCGGCGAGCAGCTCCTCGCGCTTGAACCCCTTCGCGAGCGCCTTGCGCGACAACGAGTCGCCGCCCAGGGAGATCCCGAGCCGGAACTCACGCGCGATCTCCTCCGAGAAGCCGCGACCCTTGAGGTAGTCGCGCGCGAAGGATCCGACCTCCGTCTCCCAGAGCGCGCGCTCGTAGTACGACGCAGCGTCGTCGAGCAACTCTTGCAGCCGCGCGCGGCGATTGCGCTTCTCCGCCTGCTCGGGCGACACGTCCTCGTACTCGAGGTCGACGCGAAAGCGCTCCGCCAGCCACTCGATCGCGCCGGCGAAGTCGAGCCCCTGCGTGTCGCGCACGAACTTGATCACGTCGCCGCCCTGGTGGCAGCCGAAGCAGTGATAGAGGCCGAGGCTCGGGTTGACGGAGAAGCTCGGCGTACGCTCCTCGTGGAACGGGCAGCGGCCCACGAGCCGCGCGCCCTGCTTGCGCAGCGACGTGCGCTCCTCGACGACCGCGACGAGCTCGGCGGCCGCCTTGACCGCGTCGACGGAGGTGTCCTTGATCCGGGCCATCAGATCCGTTCAGCGTATGACAGCGCGAAGCGGTCGGTCATCCCGGCGATGAACTCGACGGACGCACCGTGCTCGAAAATCCGGCGGATCGTCGTCTTGGCGCGTTCGTGCTCCGGGCGCGTCTCCGGCCCGAGGTACACACGCTCGAACATGAACGACCGGAGTGAGAGCATCGCCTCGCCGATCTCGTCGCCCTGGACGATGTCGCCGGCGACCGCGGACCGCTCGACGAGGTCGTGGACAAGCGTGTCGATCCGTCGACCTCCCGTCGGCCCGAGCAGCGCGATCTCGTCGCGCGGCAGGTCGGCCTCCCCGAGAATGCCGTAACGGATCGCGTCGTCGATGTCGTGGTTGATGTACGCGACGCGATCGACGATACGGACGATCTTCCCTTCGAGTGTCGTCGGCTCCTGCGGGCCGGTGTGCGTGAGGATCCCGTCGATCACCTCGTGGGTCAGGTTGAGCTGCTCGGCGATGCGCGCCGACTGCTCGTTGTGGCGGAAGCCGCCGCGGTCGCGAAGGAACTCGTCGAGCGCGGCCTCGCCGGCGTGCCCGAACGGCGGATGGCCGGTGTCGTGGCCGAGCCCGATCGCCTCGGTCAAGTCCTCGTTCAGCCCAAGGGCGCGCGCGACGACACGGGCGATGCCGGTCGTCTCGAGCGTGTGGGTCATGCGCGTGCGGTAGTGGTCGCCCGCCGGGTCGATGAAGACCTGCGTCTTCCCCTTGAGCCGCCGGAATGGCTTCGAGTGGAGGATGCGGTCGCGGTCACGCTGGAACGGCGTGCGGACGCTGCACTCCGACTCGTCGCGGGGGCGGCCGGCCGTCTCGTAGGAGCGAACGGCGAGCGGTGAGAGCGCACGCTCTTCCTGCTCGCGGATGCGCGCGGCAAAGGCGTCAGCAACTCTCCCGGCAACGTCGGGCACGAAGCCACGTTAGATGATGATGGGGACAGTCCCTCCGTCGACGGACCAGGCCGCGCCGGTCACGTACGCGGCCCGGGGAGACAGGAGGAACACGATCACGTCGGCGATCTCGCCGGGCTCGGCAAGGCGTCCGAGCGGCCGGCCCGCGGCCACCTTGGCGAGCACCTCGTCGCGGTCGCCCTGCTGCGCGGCGAGACCGTCTTCGCCTAGCCACGCGTGCGTGGCGGTCGGCCCCGGCGTGACGGCGTTGCAGCGGATGCCGTCGGCGGCATGCAGGTCGGCGACGAGCCGCGAGTAGGACAGCAACGCCGCTTTCAGCACGGAGTAGTCCGGCATGCCGAGCGAGGGCCGCTTCGCGGCCGTCGACGAGACGTTGACGATCGCCGAGCCGGCCTGCATGTGCGGCAGCGCGGCGCGCGTCGTTCGGACCGCGGTCATCAGGTTCAGCTCGAACGACTGCTGCCAGTCGTCGTCGGTGAGCGCGGCGAGCTTGCGGATGTCGGTGCCGCCGGCGTTGTTGACGAGACAGTCGATGCGGCCGAACTGCTCGACCGTGGCGGAGGCGAGCCGGTCCCCCGCGCCGCGCTTCGTCAGGTCCGCGGCAATGTGGAGCTCGCCGGGGCCCTCGTCGCGTCGCCCGGTCGTGACGACGTGCGCGCCTTCGGCGGCGAGCCGAACCGCGACCTCGAAGCCGATGCCGGCCGTCGAGCCGGTGACGAGACAGATTTTTCCGGCAAGATCGAGATCCACGGCTCGCTACGGTAGCGAGCCGATGACGACGATCCTCGTTGCACGCCACGGCGAGACGGACTGGAACCGCGAGGGCCGCTGGCAGGGCTGGGCCGACCCGCCGCTCAACGAGACGGGCCGCGCTCAGGCGCGGCGGCTGGCGGACGAACTGCGAGGCACACCGTTCGACGCCGTGTACTCCTCCGACCTTCGACGTGCGTTCGAGACCGCGGCGATCCTCGCCGCTCCCCACGGCGTCCCGGTCGTCGCCGACGCGGGCTTGCGCGAGATCGACGTCGGGTCGTGGTCGGGACTGACGCGAGCCGAGATCGAGGAGCGCTTTCCGGACGGGAATCGAGCCGACGGCGAGACGCACGAGCAGCACGGCACACGAGTTCGCGCAGCGGTGATGCGGATCGCGCGCGAGCATCTCGGCGAGCGGATCCTCCTCGTCACGCACGGCGGCACGATCCGGTCGATCCACGACGTGATCAGCGAGCTGCCGTATCACCCGGTGCCGAACTGCCATGTCCTCGAGGTGCACTTCCGCGACGATCGCCTCACGGCTCCGGAAGTGCGTTAGGGTCGCTCGATCTTCGACTTCGAGAAAAGGGGCTCATAGGTGCGCGCAGCGTTCAAGTACCTCGTCGGGCTGTTCTTCGTGGGAGTGATCGCGCAGATCGGCCTCGCCGGCGTCGGGGCCTTCCACACGGTCAGCAAGAACGATGACGGCCCCCTGGCGAAGGAGAAGGCAGGCGACTGGTTCGGCCCGCATGCCGCGGTCGGCTACCTGCTCGTCCTGCTCTCGCTGCTCCTCTTGCTCGTGGCGCTCGCGGCCCGCGACGGGCGGCTGCGCAGAGGCGCGGCACTGCTCTTCGGCCTCATGATCGTGCAGGTGTTGCTCGCGTGGCTCGGCGGCGGTGTGTGGGCGCTCGGGTTCCTCCATCCGATCAACGCGCT
>JAICUZ010000147.1 GCA_025935595.1 Burkholderiales bacterium | reverse complement strand
CTTCGAGCGAGGCCTGCAGCTTCGCGATCCCCGTGGAGAGGCGCTCCGTGCCGGCTGTCAGCGAGGTCGCATGCTGTTCGGCGACCGCGGCCGACGCCATCAGCCGCCCGGTCGCCTCGGTCACCCGCCCGGACGTCGTCCGCACGGTCTTCCAGAGCCGCCAGGCGCGGACCGCGGCGTAGGCGATCGAGCCGACGACGGCAAGGATGGAGAACGCAAGCGCGATCCAGATCATCGTCTCGGATCGTAGTGCGCGGCCAGGTGCATGCCGCGACGCGCCGCTCCGGCGAACGCAAGCAGCCAAACGGCGAGGCCGACCCAAGCCCAGACGCGCGCGAACGTCGCGATCGAGCCGACGGCGTCGACGTGTGCGACGAGGAAGCTGCAGGCGGCATACATCCCGACCGGGAACACGGTCGCCCATCGTCGGAGGTCGAACCCGCGCCGCGGGCCGCGCAGCTCGCCGGCGACGAGCACGGGCAGCCAGCCGATCGCGAGCAGCCAGACGACGAGCGCAGCGTGGTCGAGCGTCGTGTGCAGCGCACCGGTCGCGGCGGCGCCGACCTCGGCGCACGCGAGCGCCGCGATCGCGAGTGCGCCGCCGGCGACCCACTGGTCACCATGCCCGAACGCGATCTCTCGCAGGTCGAACCTGCGGGCGACGAGCGGGTACACGGCAAGACCAAGCACGAGCGGTGCGACCGCCGCCGTTGCGAGCCATCGTGCGTCCTCGACCTGCGAGACGAGCGCAGCGAGCACGGCGATCGATTCGGTGGCGACGACGACGAGGAACGATGTCCCGACCGCACGCTCGCGCGGTGTGCGGACGAGGCCCGGTACGAGCACGAGCCACATCGCGACGGCGAGCGCGAGCGCGACGGTCGCGACGCGTCCCCAGCCGAGGAGCGCCGCGCGGGCGCCCAGCACGGCCGTCCCCGCAACTCCTGTGAGCGACGCGGGGACACGCGCCCGCCCGAGCGCGGCCGCTGCAGAGATGAGCCATCCTGCGGCGGCGAGTGCGAAGAGCGTGCGCGAAAGCGTCTTCTCGCCGTCGAGCGCGAGCGCGACGGAGACGATCCCGGTTCCCATCACGAACGCCCCGGAACCCGCTGGAACAAGCCGGAAATCGCGCCTCACGGTGGTATAGTGGACGCCGCGACGCGGGGTGGAGCAGTCAGGTAGCTCGCCGGGCTCATAACCCGGAGGTCGCAGGTTCAAATCCTGCCCCCGCTACTGGAAAGGCCCGGAGACGGGCCTTTCTCTTTGGCCGAGATCCTCGTGGTCACCTTCATGCGAAAGGCCGCCGCCGAGCTCGAGTCGCGGCTGGCTGCGCCCGGCACGCCGGGTGTGCCGGCGCGCACCTTCATGCGGCGGTGTACGCACAGCTGCGCTACTTCGCAGGGGAGAACCGGCAGGTACCCGGCGCCAAGCTCTCGTCACCCAAGCAGTAACCGGTCAGCTCGAGGTAGCCGAAGCGAGCGGATAGTCCGGCGCTGCCCGGGCTCGCCGTGACGCCCACTTGTCGATCTCGAGCATCGCGCCGACCGCGGCGGCGAGATCGAGAGGCTCGCCGAGACCGTGCTCGCAGGTCGACGCGTCGATCGAGAGATCCGCGTGGCCTTCGAGCCAGTCGGAGGGGTCACCGCGCGGCAAGCGCGGAGCGGGGATGACCTCCTGCCCCCACGGATAGAAGAACCGACCCTCGTGATCGACGCGATAGCCGCCCTCGTGAACCGCGCGATGGTGCCGCCGGCAGAGCAGCACGAGGTTCTCGACCGTCGTCTCGCCGCCCTGCGCCCAATGGTCGACGTGGTGAGCGTCGACGAAGCGACGGTTCTCGCAGCCCGGGAAGCGGCAGCCGCGGTCGCGGTCGCGTAACGCGCGGCGCATCGCCGAGGGGATCGTTCGCGAACGGCGTCCGTTTCGGACGAGCGACGCGTCGCACGCGAGCCTGCGCGCCGTCTCGGGCGCGAGCGCGCTGCCGTCCTCGAGCTCGCAGCCGCCCTCGCCGTCGCTCGCCAGCGCCGCTTCGTCTGCGTGGACGACCACCTGGTACCGCTCACCGCCGGTGCGGCCGCTCTCGCCGGCCTAAGCGACGCCTCGGCAACCGCAATCAGCGCCTCCGCATTCGACGCCTGCCGCGCCGGCCGCGGGTCCGCGGAACCGCGGCTCTCCTGCCAGAGCGAGTCGCGCTGCGCGTCGAGCGCACGCAGAAGCAGCGCGCCGTCCTCGGGCGCGAGCCGCCCGTGGATCTCGAGCGACCCGTCCGGGTTCCAGAACACCGACAGAGACGCGTCGTCGAGCTGTGCCCGCGCCTCGTCGGTGGAGACGCGCCGATACGCCCGCACCGTGCGCTCCAGCTGCGCCGCCGTGAGCACGCGAGCGAGCTCGAGCAGCTCGCGCTCGGTCAGCGCGGTCGCCACCCGCGTCAACGCCCGCACCTTGGCGTACGACAGCTCGCCGCGGGCGAACGACGCGTGGATCGCCGGGAGCCCGTCCAGCGAGCGGGCAACGCGTACGTGCTCCCGCGCCGCCCGAGGTGTGAGCGCGCAGCGCCAGGCGAGCCAGTGCGCACAGGACACGGCCCCCTGCTCGGCCCAGTTCCCGCGACGGTCGAACTCCGCCACCAGCTCGAGCCAGCGGCACATGCCCGCGGAGATATGTGCCGCCAGCGTCGCCAGCTCGTCCTCGAGCTCGCCGACGTCGAGCGCGGCGAGATCGGTCATGTCCGAAACCGTTGTCACGATAGGAAACAGACTACCGACGGCGTCGGACGGACCTGGTCGGCTGGCTCAGCCGAGCGGCAGCAACGCGCCTTCGTGCTCGAGCAGGAAGCGCTTCATCGGCAGGCCGCCGCCGAAGCCGGTGAGCGAGCCGTCGGCGCCGATCACTCGGTGGCAGGGGAGGACGAGCGGCAGCGGGTTCTGGCCGTTCGCGGCGCCGACGGCGCGCGCCTTTTCGGGGCCGTAACCGAGGCGGCGCGCCTGCTCGCCGTAGCTGACGGTCTGGCCGTACGGGATCGTCGCGAGCGCGAGCCAGCATCGGCGCTGGAACTCGCTGCCCTCGAGGTCGAGCGGCAGGTCGAACGACGTCCGCTCGCCGGCGAAGTATGACTCGAGCTGCTCGGCGGCGGTTTCGAGGATCGGCGAGCTGCCGTCTGCCGGGAACGAGTGCGCGTGGAAGTGAACGCCTGCGAGGCCGTCGCGGGTGGCGACGAGGCCGAGGGGGCCGATGGGGCTGTCGATGACCGAGCTCGCCATATCCTTCATTACAACGTGCGGGCACGACGTGACGTGAGATGACGCTTTTGACCACCGTCGTCGGCAGTTATCCGCAGCCGCCGTGGCTGATCGACCGCGACCGGCTCGGTGAGCGCCTGCCGCCGCGCGTTCGCGCACGGGAACTGTGGCGGATCCCGGAGCGGTACCTCGAGGAGGCGCAGGACGACGCGACCCGGCTTGCGGTCGCCGACATGGAACGCGCGGGCGTCGACGTCGTCACCGACGGCGAGATGCGCCGCGAGAGCTACAGCAACCGCTTCGCGACCGCGCTCGACGGCGTCGACCTCGACGAGCCGGGCGTCGCGCTCGACCGCACCGGCCATCCGAACCCCGTGCCCCGCGTCGTCGGCGAGATCCGCAGGACGCGGCCGGTCGAGGTACGCGACGTCCAGTTCCTTCGCTCGCTCACGAGCCGGACGACCAAGATCACCGTTCCAGGCCCGTTCACCATGACGCAGCAGGCGCAAGACGACTTCTACGGCGACGAGCGCGAGCTCGCGCTGGCGTACGCGGCGGCGGTCAACGAGGAGCTGCACGACCTGAAGGCCGCCGGCGCCGACGTCGTGCAGATCGACGAGCCGTACCTGCAGGCGCGCCCGGAAGCGGCGCGCGCGTACGCGATCGAGGCGATCGATCGCGCGCTCGACGGCATCGAGGGCGACACGGTTCTGCACACCTGCTTCGGGTACGCGCACGTCGTGCACGACAAGCCGCACGGCTACCCGTTCCTGCGGGAGCTCGACACCTGCCGCGCTACGCACCTGTCCCTCGAAGCAGCGCAGCCCGGCCTCGACGCAGCGATCCTGGCCGAGGTGCCCGGCAAGACGGTCCTGTTCGGCGTGCTCGATCTCGGCACCGACGACGTCGAGACGCCGGAAGTGGTGGCGGCCCGCGTCGGGCGCGCGCTTGCGGTCGTCGGCAGCGAGCGCCTGGTCATCGCCCCCGACTGCGGGATGAAGTACCTGTCGCGCGAACGTGCGCTGCGCAAGCTCGAGGCGATGGTCGCCGGGGCGGAGCTGGCCGCCCGTGCGTGAGCCGATCAGCCGCGTCGAGCCCGACCGCGTCGAGGTGCGCGGCCGCGACCTGACGCGCGAGTTGATGGGCACGCTCACGTTCACCGAGTACTTCCACCTGCTGCTGACCGGCCACGAGCCGACCGAGGACGAGCGCTACTTCCTCGACGTCCTGCTCGTCGCGATCGCCGAGCACGGGATGATGCCGTCGAACGTCGCCGCGCGGATGACCCTCGCGGCGGACCCAGGCTCGCTGCACGGCGCCGTCGCGGCGGGCATCCTCGGGGCGGGCCCGGTGCTGCTCGGGACGTCCGAAGCGTGCGCCGTGCTGCTCGATTCAGCCGTCCGCGCCGGAGAGGAGCCTGCCCAGCTGCACGCGCGACTGCAGGACGAGAAGATCCCCGGCTTCGGACACCCCGTGCACCGCGCCGCCGATCCACGCGCGGAGCGGATCCTCGAGCTGGCCGACGAGCGTGGTGTGAGCGGGCCGCATGTCGACTATGCACGCCGCCTGCGCGACGAGGTCGCACCGCTACCGCTGAACGTGGCGATGGCGATCGCGGCGGTCCTTCTCGACCTCGGCTTCGCTCCCGCCGTCGCGAAGGCCGTCCCGATCCTCGCGCGCACAGCGGGCCTGCTCGCACATCTCGCGGACGAGCGCGAGCACCCGATCGGCTTCCGGCTCGCGCGCGCCGCGGAGGATGCGGCCGAGGGCGGGTGATGCTCGACGCCGCCGTCGAAGCGCGATCGTGGGACGAGCAGACTGCGCTCGACGACGCCAGCTACAAGGAGCAGCTCGCGTATCTCGTCGAGCGCTCGCCGTTCTACCGCGAGAAGCTGGGCGTCGGTACCGCGAACGACGCCGGCGGGCTCGCCGACATCGCGAATCTGCCGCTCACCGAGAAGGACGAGCTGCGCGCGACGCGCAACAGCGAGCAGCCGTTCGGCACACAGCTCTGCGTCGAGCCGGCCGAGCTCGTCCGCATCTACTCGACGAGCGGCACGACCGGCGCACCGAGCTACATCCCGCTCACCGCGGGCGACCTCGAGAACTGGGTCACCGGGTCGGCGCGGAGCTACGCCGCGGCGGGAATCGGCCCGGGCGACCGCGTCCTCACCACCTACAACGCGGGGCCGTTCGTGGCGGGCGCCGCGCTCGACGCCTTCCAGCGGATCGGCGTCACGCACGTGCCGCTCGGGACCGGCACGAGCGACCGTCTGCTGCTCGCGCTCGAGGCGCTGAGACCCACCGCGATCGTCCTGACCCCGTCGTACGCCGCGTACCTGCTCGAGCAAGCCGACCTGAGCGGGTCGAGCGTGCGCCGCGTGCTGGTCGCGGG
Source organism: Burkholderiales bacterium (assembly GCA_025935595.1). Taxonomy (GTDB): domain Bacteria; phylum Actinomycetota; class Thermoleophilia; order Gaiellales; family Gaiellaceae; genus PALSA-600. Next base: position 1,190 of record JAICUZ010000147.1, on the reverse strand, counting down.
CGAGCCGGGCGGCGGCGAGGCGGTGTTCCGCGCGCGGCTCGAAGCGGGGTGGGGCGCGGCCGTCACCGAGGCGATGGGGATCGGCGACATCGGCCCGTCGCTCTGGGGCGAGTGCGATCAGCAGGCCGGCATGCATCTGGGCGCGCGCGGCTTCGTCCACGCCGAGCTGATCGATCCCGCCACCGGAGCCGCACGATCGCTCGCCGACGGCGCCGAGGGCGAGCTCGTGCTCACGCACCTGCGGCATCGCGCGGCGCCCCTGCTGCGCTTCCGGACTCGCGACCACGTCATCGTCAGGACATCACCGTGCGCGTGCGGCCGCACCGCACCGCGGATCCGGTGCCTCGGCCGGACCGACGACATGCTGATCGTGCGCGGCGTCAACGTCTTTCCCTCCGCGGTGCGCGAGGTGGTGGGGGAGTTCGCCCCCACCGTGAGCGGCAACGTGATCGTGCGCCCTCGCACTCCAGGCGTGAAGCAGGAGCCGCCGCTTCCGGTCAGCGTGGAGCTGGCGCGCGACGTCGAGCCGGACGCCGCGCTGGCCGGCTCGATCCGGGAGCGCCTCCGCGGCGTACTGACGGTGCAGACCGAGGTCGAGCTTGTAGCTTTTGGTGACTTGCGGCGAAGCGACTACAAGTCCAGACTCATCGAGCGCTGATGCGAAAGATCCAGGCTCAGGGCGTCCACCACATCACGCTCGTCGGGGCGAAGCGGCAGACGTCGATCGACTTCTGGGAGGGCGTGCTCGGGATGCCCTTCGTCTTCGAGCAGCCGAATCTCGACAACGAGGCGGAGAGCCACCTCTACTTCGACCCCGGTGACGGACGGCTGATCACCGTGTTCACGCACGAGGAGCGAGAGCGTGGCGCGCCGGTCGAGGAGAAGAGCGCCGGACGTGTGCATCACCTCGCGTTCGCGGTGTCGAAAGCGACGTTCGACCAGTGCGTGGAACGGCTGGACGAACGCGGGATCAAGCACAGCGGCGTGAAGGACCGCGGGTTCATGGACTCGATCTACTTCGACGACCCGCTCGGGCTGTTGATCGAGCTCGCGGCGTACCGCTTCGAGCCGCCGCACGGCTCCACGCATGCCGACGTGCTCTTCGAGGCGCACAAGCTGCGCACGGAGCGCGGCGACCACAACATCACGCCGGAGCATCTCGCCGACGCGATCGAGGTGCTCGTGACACG
>JAICUZ010000184.1 GCA_025935595.1 Burkholderiales bacterium | reverse complement strand
GACGCTCGATGTGGCGGTGCGGAAGCTCGTCGCGCTGGCGAAGGAGCGGCACGTCACGGATCCGATCCTGCTCGACCGGATCGCGCGCGAGTGGATCGAGCTGCAGGCGCTCAGGTACACGAACTACCGCTCGCTGACGACGCTCCAAAAGACCGGAATCCCCGGGCCGGAGGGATCGGCGTCGAAGCTCGTGTGGTCGGAGGCGAACCAGCGCCTGACCAAGCTCGCGCAGGAGATCGCGGGTGGCCCGGACGTCGACGAGTACTGGACGTACCAGCAGCTCCGCTCGCGCGGCAACACGATCGAGGCCGGCACGAGCGAGATCCTTCGGAACATCGTCGCCGAGCGGGTGCTCGGGCTGCCGAGGTCGCGCTAATGGACTTCTCGTTCACTCCAGAGCAGGAGGACCTGCGGCGCGAGGCGCGCACGTTCCTCGAGGCGAACCCAGCACCGACGCCGGAGCAGCTCGAGGAGCTCGGCTGGGTCGGCGTCGTCGACTCGGAGTCGTTCCTCGAGGCAGCCGTGCTCTTCGAGGAGCTGGGCCGCGTGCTCTACGGCGGCCCGTATATCGCGAACGAGGTTGGCGAGGATCGACAAAAGCAGCTCGCTGCGCATGCACTCGAGGCGGTCGGCATCGGCTCGCGCGCAGTCGAGATGGCAGTCGAGTACATCGGCGAGCGCGAGCAGTTCGGGAAGAAGATCGGCACGTACCAGGCCGTCTCGCATCCGGTCGTCGACGCGTACGTCGCGGTCGAGCTGGCTCGGTCGCTCGCGTACTGGGCGGCGCTGTGCGTCGCCACCGGTGATCCGCAGACCGACGTGGCCTGCGCTGCCGCGAACGCGCGGGCCACGGAGGCCGCCGTGCGCGCGTGCGAGACGTCGATCCAGGTGCACGGCGGGATCGGCTTCACGTTCGAGCACCCACTCCACCGGTACTACAAGCGGGCGCTCGAGCTCGAGAGCGCGCTCGGCTTCGGCCGCGAGCTGCGCGCGGAGATCGCCGCATACCTGCTTGCCTCGTAACCGGCGCGTCGTCGGGCATCGGCGAGGCGTGCGCCCGCCGCCTCGCCGGGCTCGGCTGGGACGTGTACGCGTCGGTGCGGGCTGCGGGAGAGGCCCCAGAAGGCACGCGCGAGCTCGTCTTCGACATCACCGACGTCGTCGCGACGGAGCATGCATTGACCTCGATCGAGTCACTCGACGCGGTCGTGGCGAACGCAGGCATCGCGATCGCGGCTCCGCTCGAGTTCCTGCCCGAGCACGAGCTCGTCCGGCAACTCGACGTCAACGTCGTCGGGCAGTTCCGCGTCGTGCAGCCGCTGCTGCCCCTGCTCCGTGAGTCGCGCGGCCGCGTCGTGCTGATGGGCTCGATCGGCGGCCGGTCGGCGCTCCCATTCCTCGGTGCGTACGCGATGTCGAAGTTCGCGCTCGAGGCGTTCGCGGACTCGCTGCGGGTCGAGGTCGCGCCGTGGGGCATCCACGTCGCGATCGTCGAGCCGGGGACGATCGCGACCGCGATGTGGACGAAGCCGCAACGTTCACTCGACGATTTCCCGCCGGAGGCGGCCGAGCTCTACGGCGCGCGCATCGAGCGGTTCCGCACGCTCGCCGCAGCCCGCTCTTCGCGGGGCGTCCCGGCCGAGGAGGTGGCGAAGGCGGTCGAGCACGCACTGAGCTCGCCGAGGCCCCGCACGCGTTACGTCGTCGGCCCCGACGCGAAGAAGCGCGCCCGTGTCCAGCGGCTGCCCGACCGGCTCCGCGACCGCGTGCTGACACGGTTCCTGTTCGGATCGTAGGATTCACCCGTGGGCTACAGCGTCAGCTCGCTCGGAGACCTCGGCGACGGGCACGGCTTCCGCAAGGTGCGCTCGGCGCTCGGCGTGACCGCCTTCGGCGTCAACGCGATCGTGTTCCCGGCCCACTACGAAGGCCCGAACCACTTCCACGACACCCAGGACGAGCTGTACTTCGTCCATCGCGGCACCGCCACGTTCACGTTCACCGGCGACGAGCACGTCGTGGAGGAAGGCGGGCTCGTGCATGTCGAGTCGACGACCCATCGGCAGATCTCGAACCGCACGGACGAGGATCTCGTGATCCTCGTCGTCGGCGGCAAGGACGGGTACGTCGAGCGCGATGGCCACCTCGTCGACCCCGAGATCGATCTTCCCAGGAGGCAAGGGCTCTGATGCAGGGACAGATGATGGACTACCAGCTGACGCTGCCGACGCTTTTGCGCCGCTCGGAGACGTACTTCGGCGCCAACGAGATCGTCACGCGCCTGCCCGACAAGAGCTTCCACCGCTACACGTACGCAGACTCGTGCCGCCGCGCGCGCGCGCTCGCGGTCGCGCTGCAAGCGCTCGGGCTCGAGCGCGGCGACCGCGTCGCCACGCTCTGCTGGAACCACTACCAGCATCACGAGGCGTACCTCGGCATCCCGTGCGGCGGCTTCGTCCTGCACACGCTGAACCTGCGCCTGCATCCGAACGACCTCGCGTACATCGCGACGCACGCCGGGGACCGTGCCGTGATCGTCGACCAGAGCCTGACGCCGCTGCTCGATCTCTTCGTCGACCGGACGAAGATCGAGCATGTGATCGTCGTCGAGGACGGCTACGAGCAACTGCTCTCCGGTGTCGATCCGGACGCGTGGCGCGACCCCGAGCTCGACGAGAACGAGGCTGCGGCGATGTGCTACACGAGCGGCACGACCGGGATGCCGAAGGGCGTCCTCTACTCGCACCGCTCGACGATGCTGCACACGCTCGGCGTCGCAGCCGGCAACCCGATGGGTCTCGGCATCTCCGAGCGCGACGCAATCCTGCCCGTCGTCCCGATGTTCCACGCCAACGCGTGGGGCTACCCGTATCTCGCGACGATGCTCGGCGCGAAGCTCGTCTATCCGGGCCCTCATCTGGATCCCGAGAGCCTGCTCGACGCGTTCGAGCGCGAGCGCGTGACGTGGACCGCGGGCGTGCCGACGATCTGGATGGGGATTCTCGCGCTGATCGACGCCGAGCCCGACCGCTGGGACCTCTCCCGGCTGAAGGGGATGCTGGTCGGCGGATCCGCCGCGCCGCGCTCGATGATCGCCGGCTTCAAGCAGCGCCACGGGCTGAACGTCGTGCACGGGTGGGGGATGACCGAGACGTCGCCGGTCGCGTCGACGGCGCAGCTGATCGGCGACCTGCAGGAAGCGGATGAGGACACGCAGTTCGACTACATCGCGATGCAGGGCGTCCCGCTGCCGCTCGTCGAGCTTCGCCACCGCGACGTCGACGGGAACATCCTGCCCTGGGACGGCGAGTCGATGGGCGAGCTCGAGATCCGCGGCCCGTGGGTCGCGGGCGGCTACTACGACACACCGGAGCAGGCCGACCGGTGGACGAGCGACGGCTGGTTCAAGACGGGCGACGTCGTCTCGCTCCATCCACGCGGCTACATCCAGATCAAGGACCGCTCGAAGGACGTGATCAAGTCGGGCGGCGAATGGATCTCGTCGGTCGAGCTCGAGAACGCGCTGATGGCGCATCCCGCCGTCGCCGAGGCCGCCGTCATCGCGGTGCCCGACCCGAAATGGGACGAGCGTCCGCTCGCCGCGATCGTGCTGCGCGAAGGCGCGACCGCCACCGCCGACGAGCTGCGCGCTTTTCTCGCTCCCGACTTCGCGAAGTGGTGGCTGCCCGAGCGGTTCGAGTTCGTCGCGGAGATCCCGAAGACGAGCGTCGGCAAGTTCAAGAAGACGGAGCTCCGCGAAATGTTCTCGGGGATCCCCGCGTGATCGAGACCGTCTGGCTCGACAACCCGCCGGTCAACGCTGTCAACTCCGGGATCCTCGAGACGCTGTGGGGTACGTTCGAGCACGTCGGCGATGACGTGCACGCGGTCGTGCTGCGCGGCCGCGGCGAGCGCGCGTTCTCGGCGGGGGCCGACATCAGCGGGTTTGTCGGAGGAATGTCGGACGGCGATCGTCCCGGCGGCATCCAGCCGGTCGCGGACTTGATCGAGTCCGCGCCGGTCCCGGTCGTCGCAGCGATCCACGGCTTCTGCCTCGGCGGCGGGCTCGAGATCGCGCTCGCCTGCGATTTCCGGATCGCGACGCGCGATGCGCAGCTGGGCTTCCCGGAGGTGAACCTCGGGCTGCTTCCGGGCGGCGGCGGCACCCAGCGCGCGCCGCGCCTCGTCTCTCCGGGACGTGCCCGGTGGCTGACACTGTCCGGTGAGCGCATCACGGCGGACACGGCCGAAGCGTGGGGCCTCGTCGAGTTCCTCGTCGACGATCTCGACGCGGGAATAGCGCGCTACGTCGAGCCGCTCGACCGTCAGAGCCCGTTCGCGGTCCGGCAGATCAAGCAGCTCTTCCACGACACACGCGACGCGCGGAGCGACGAGCGCGAGGTGCAAGCCTTCGCAGCGTGCCTCGCGTCGGAGGACGGCCAGGAGGGAGTCGCGGCGTTCCTCGAGAAGCGCCAGGCGAACTGGACCGGCCGGTGAACGCCGTCGTGCTGCGCGAGGTCGGCGGCGACCTCGCGCTCGAGGAGTGGGAGGAGCCGTCGGGTGTCGTCGTCGACGTCCGTGCGGCCGGCGTCAACTTCGCCGACGTGCTGATCCGGCGCGGGCTCTACCCGCAGATGCCCGAGCTGCCGTACGTGCTCGGGAACGAGGTCGCAGGCGAGCTCGACGGACGGCGCGTGTGTGCGTGGTCGGCGGGTGGGGGCGGCTACGCGGAGCGGGTGGAGGTCGACCCGGCGTGGGTGTTCGAGCTGCCTGCTGCCGCCTCGTTCGCGGCGGGTGCGGCGTTCCTGACGACGTACCTGACCGCGTACGTCCCGCTCACCTCGATCGTGCGTGCCGAGAGCGTCTTGGTGCACGCAGGCTCCGGTGGCGTCGGGTCGGCGGCGATCCAGCTGGCGAAGCACCGCGGCGCGTTCGTCTACGCGACGGCGAGCACCGACGAGAAGCGCGAGGTGGCGCGGCGCATGGGCGCCGACGAGGTGCGCGGCTACGACGAGATCGACGACCTTCGCGTCGACGTGGTGCTCGATCCGGTCGGCGGCGAGACCTTCACGCGTTCGTTGCCGCTGCTCAACCCGCTCGGGACGATCGTCGCCATCGGTTTCACGAGCGGGCTCTGGCACGACCCGAGCGTGCAATGGCTCGTCGGGCGGAACGCGTCGGTGTTCGGGTTCTACCTCGGTCGCCTCCTGCGTCTTGCGCCGGAGCTCGTGCGCGAGCGCGCAGACGAGCTGCTCAGCCTGTGGGGCGAGGGCGCGATCGACCCGCTCGTCGGCGCCACCTATCCGCTCGCCGACGCGCGCGACGCGCACGCGCTGATCGAAGCGCGACGGCACGTCGGCAAGGTCGTGCTCGAGCCGTGAAGGCGATCGTCAGCGGCGGCGAAGGCGGCATCGGTCGCGCGCTCTGCGAACGCCTCCGGAGCGAGGG
>JAICUZ010000071.1 GCA_025935595.1 Burkholderiales bacterium | reverse complement strand
CCGCCCCGAGGGTGCGGAGTGGACCAGCTGGGAGTTCACGCACATCGCCCGCATGCAGTGCTGGTACGAGGACTTCCTCGCCCGAGTCGCGACGCGGGTGCTGTTCTCCGACACCGACGCGTTCACGACGGCCCTCTTCCACGAGGTCTACCTGGGCGTGCCCGCGACCCGCTTCGACGAGCTCGTCTCCCGGCCGTACGACGTCCGAGTCGTGTGCGGGCTCGATGTCCCCTGGCGGCACGACGGGATTCGCGAGTTCGAGAAGCAGCGGCGCTGGATGCACGAGCGGTACGTCGAGCATGCGCGCGCCTCGGGTGCGCCGTGGCTGGTCGTCGACGGCCCGCTCGAGGAGCGGGTCGAGGCAGTGTCGACCGTCGTAGATGGGCTGTTGGGCTGAGGGAGCGGCGGCGGGTCACGACGTCGTCACGAAGGCGACGCAGAGTTGGCACCCCTTCGTCGCCAACTCGGGCAACGTGGCCGATAGAATCGGCAGCGGGTGGTGGGTTGGGGTGCCCCGGAGGAAAGGCCTCGCGGACGCGCCGCTCGAGCTCAGCGCCCGATCGGGTGCCAGACCGTCTTCAGCTCCATGAACGAGGCGATCTCCCACGGGCTGCGGTCCTCTCGCGCGCGGACGACCCGCTTGACGTTCTCCGCGGCGAGCACCTCGAGGGCGGCGACGTCGCCGTCCGCGCCGGTGACGTCGATCGCGTTGACGTCCATGTGCGCCGCGAGGACGGGGGCGAGCTCCGACCGGAGACCGGTCAGCACGTTCACAACGCCACCGGGAACGTCGGACGTCGCGACGGCCTCGGCGAGCTCGATCGCGGCGAGGGGATGATCGTCGGAGGCGAGAATGATGACGGCGTTGCCGCCCACGACGGCAGGCGCAAGACGGGCGACGAGGCCGTCGAGCGCGGGCTCGGTGGGCGCGATGATCGCGACCACGCCGGTCGGCTCGGGGATCGTGAAGTTGAAGTACGGGCCGGCAACCGGGTTCGCGGAGCCGAGCACCTGGGCGAGCTTGTCCGCCCACCCCGCGTACCAGACGACGCGATCGATCGCGCGCGCGACCTCACGACGGCCGGTGCACGCGGCTGCGAACGCGCCGGCCCGCGTCTCCATCGTCTCCGCGAGCCGGTAGAGGACCTGACCCCGGTTGTAGGCCGTTGCGGCGCTCCAACCGCCGAACGCCTTGCGCGCGGCGACGACGGCCTCGCGCGCGTCCTTCCGTGACGCCCGCGCGACGTTGTAGCCCTCGAGCTCGAGCGTCCGCCCGGACTCGGAGCGCGGGAAGGCGCCGCCGATGAACAGCTTGTAGGTCTTCCGGACCGCGAGTCGCCCGCCGGTCATTCGAACCTCAGGTACGCCTCGAGCCCATGGCGGCCGCCCTCTCGGCCGAAGCCGGACTCCTTGTAGCCGCCGAAGGGCGACGCCGGATCGAAGCGGTTGAAGGTGTTGCCCCACACGACGCCCGCGCGCAGTCGGTCGGCCATCCAGAGGATGCGCGACCCCTTCTCCGTCCAGATCCCGGCCGAGAGCCCGTACATGGTGTTGTTCGCCTTCTCGACGGCCTCGTCCGGCGTCCGGAAGGTGAGCACGCTCAGCACGGGCCCGAAGATCTCCTCCTGCGCTATCCGGTGGCTCTGCGCGACGTTCGTGAACACCGTCGGCGCGAACCACCAGCCCTTCTCGGGCAACCGGCAGGGCGGCTGGTACAGCTCGGCACCCTCGTCCGTGCCGGCCTGCACGAGCTCGGTGATCCGGTCGAGCTGCGCCTTCGAGTTGATCGCACCGACGTCCGTGTTCTTGTCGAGCGGGTCACCGACACGCAAGGTCGACATCCGCCGCTTCAGCTTGCGCACGAGCTGGTCGTGGATCGACTCCTGCACGAGGAGCCGCGAGCCCGCGCAGCAGACGTGGCCCTGATTGAAGTAGATGCCGTTCACGATCCCCTCGACGGCCTGGTCGAGCGCGCAATCCTCGAACACGATGTTCGCGGCCTTCCCGCCGAGCTCGAGCGTGAGCGAGATGTCCCGGCCCGCGAGCTCCCGCTGGATCGCCTTTCCCACCTCGGTCGAGCCGGTGAACGCAACTTTCCCGATCCCCTCGCTGCGCACGAGATGCGCGCCGGTCGACCCATCGCCCGTGACGATGTTGACGACCCCGGGGGGCACCTCTGCCTGGCGGCACACGTCGGCGAACAGGAGCGCCGTGAGCGGAGTCGTCTCCGCCGGCTTGAGGACGACGGTGTTCCCACAGGCGAGAGCGGGAGCGATCTTCCACGCGAGCATCAGCAGCGGGAAGTTCCACGGGATGATCTGGCCCGCGACGCCGAGCGGTTTCGGCGAGCGGTTCGGGTATGCGTACTCGAGCTTGTCGGCCCAGCCCGCGTAGTAGAAGAAATGTGCGGCGGCGAGCGGGAGGTCGACGTCGCGCGACTCCTTGATCGGCTTGCCGCCGTTCAGGCTCTCGAGGACTGCGAACTCGCGGCTGCGTTCGGCGAGGATGCGCGCGATCCGGAACAGGTATTTCGCGCGCTCGGTGGCCGGCAGCTTCGACCACGACTTGAACGCCTCGCGCGCCGCGGCGACGGCGTTCTGCACGTCCGCTTCGGACGCCTGTCCCACCTCGGCGAGTGGGCTTTCGTCCCGCGGCGCGATCGTCGTGAACTGGTCCTTGGTTTCGAGCCACTCGCCGCCGACGTAGAGGCCGTACCGCTCCTGAAGACGAACGATGTCCGTCGACTCCGGAGCGGGTGCGTACGTCCAGTCGGTGGGGACCGGCGAGCGGTCGCCGCGCTTCTGCAGGTCAGTCATTCGTAAAGTAGTCCTTCGACTGGTACGCGCCCGTCTTCTCCTTGCGGAGCTGCATGAGGATGTCGTTGACGAGGCTCGACGCACCGATGCGGTACAGGTCGGGCGTGAGCCAGTCGGGGCCGAGCGTCTCGTGCACCTGCACGAGGTACTGGATCGCGTTCTTCGCGGCACGGATACCGCCGGCGGACTTCATCCCGACCTTGCGGCCTGTCTCCTCGTACACGTCGCGAATCGCTTCGAGCATCACCAGTTGCGCAGGCAGCGTCGCGGCGCCGGGGAGCTTGCCGGTCGACGTCTTGATGAAGTCTGCGTCCGCGGCCATCGCGAGCAGCGACGCGCGGCGCACGTTGTCGTACGTCCCGAGCTCGCTCACTTCGAGGATCACCTTGAGGTGCGCGTCGCCGCACGCCTCCTTCACCTTGACGATCTCGTCGAAGACCTTTGCGTAGCGACCCGAGAGAAACGCCCCGCGGTCGATCACCATGTCGATCTCGTCGGCGCCCATCGCGACGGCGTCCTCGACGTCGCGGAGCTTCACGCCGAGCGGGCTCTGGCCGGAGGGGAACGCGGTCGCGACGCTCGCCACCTTGACGCCGCTCCCGGCGAGCCGTTCTTTCGCGGCCGGGATCAGGTTGGGGTAGACGCAGATGGCGGCGACCGAAGGCACGTTGGCGTCGAGCGGGTCGGGCCGGATCGCCTTCGAGCAGAGCGCGGCGACCTTGCCGGGCGTGTCCTGCCCCTCGAGCGTCGTCAGGTCGCAGCAGCGGATTGCCAGCTCGAGCGCCCAGACCTTCGCCTCCTTCTTGATCGAGCGCTTCGCGAGGTCGGCGGCACGTTCTTCGACCGCGACCTGGTCGATTGCGCCGACACGCGGCAGCCGCTGCTTGAGCGGCAGCTCGAACCCACGGGGAAGGACGGGCGCCTGCGCCACGGCGGTCCAGTCTAGGCGACTGCGCGCTCGCGCCGGAGCGCGGCCAGAGCCGGCTTCGCGCCAAGTCGCTCGAATGCTTCACGCGCCTCGGCCACGAGCTGCTGCGCCTCTTCCACACGGCCCGCCGCGAACAGGTGCTCGGAACGCGCGGCCTGAACGGCGGCGACGTAGTACGGCGACTCGAGCTCACGGAAGATCTGCTCGGCCGTCTCGAGCTCGGAGATCGCGTCGTGCTCCGGGAATCGCGCACGCAGCCGCGCGAGCTGCGCCTCGACCAGGCGCCAGCGCTTCCCGCTGGAGGCCGCCGCGACACGCGCGAGCAGATCCCGCGACTTGGCGTCATCTGGAAGCTCGAGCGCGACCTCAGCGACGTCGAAGTACAACCACCACGCTGCCTCTGCGACGTCCGGCATCGCGCGCATTGCAGCTGCGTACGCATCGTCGTACCGATCCTCGGCCACTAGTACCTGCGCTTCCGTCGCGTAGAAGCCGGCGGCGAACTCGGGGTTCTCCGACCGGCTCGTGTCGAGACGGTCGACCAACTCGCGCGCCTGCGGAACGTCCCCGCGCCGCAGGAGAACGCCCGCCGAAGCCAGCAGCAAGCCGCGATGAAACTCGGTCGAGGCGTATTGCTCGGCGGCGGCCGCGCTCTCGAGTGCCTCGTCCCAGCGACCAAGGAACGACAGCTGCCCCACCCTGCCGATCAGGAAGACGACCTCCCATGTCCGCTCGCCCGTCCGTCGCGCGTACTCGAGCGCATCGTCGATCAGCGCGACGGCCTCACGGAACCTGGCCTCGTACCAGCACCCCGCGATCACGTTGTTGTATGCGCGCAACGCAGCATCGTGGAGATCGTGCTCGAGGGCGACCGCAAGCGCGCCGCGGACGAGCAGTCGTGCCTCGTGCCGGCGGTCGCGGTAGAGCATCATCACTGCCTTGCTGTTCAGCGCGTGCGCAAGCGTTTCCGGGTACTGATGCTCCTCGGCAAGGCCGAGCGCGCGCTCCAGGTTTGCGTTAGCTGCTTCGTACTCGCGTGCAAAGACGAGAAATCGGCCGAGCTGAGCCGTCGTCGAGGCGACGTCGGCGGACGTCCCCACGCGTTCGATCGCCTCGAGCGCCGAGGTCATGCGGTCGACGGCTTCTCCGACGAGGCCGTCGTTGAAGTCGATCTCCGCGAGCTTCGAGTCGACGAGCGCCTTGGCGATCTCGTCGCCGAGATCGTCGTAGGCTCCCCGCGCTCTCGCGAGGAGCTCACGAGAGTCCTCCGGGCGACCCGCAACCCAGGCCATGCGGCCCGCGCGGTCGACGAGCTCCGCGCGCATGGAAGGTTCGTCCGAAAGCTCGGATGCCTGCTCGTAGAACCGCTGCGCCTCACCGGCAGCCGCGAGCCGTTCGGCGCGTTCGCCGGCGAGGAGGTACATGCGGCCGGCGCGGTCCTTGATCGCCCGGGCGTCATCGGCCTCGGGCGCCGCTTCGAGAGCGGCGACGAGATGCGAGGCCACCACCTCGGGGACGTCCTCCTCGCCGAGCGCCGCCGCGATCTGATCGGCGGCTGCGAGGTGACGAGCCTTTCGGTCGCGGCGTGCGAGTGTCTCGTAGGCGACACGCCGCACGAGGTCCTGCAGGAAGCCGTACTGCCCGTGCTCCGGCGAACGCGGGTCCGCCTGCAGCGAAAGCACCTCCTTGCGCACAAGAGACGCGAGCTGCGTCTCGACCTCGTCCTCCGGCCGGCCCGCGACGCGCGCGAGCAGTGTGCTGCCGAACGTCTTGCCGAGCACGGCGGCGTCCTGCACGAGTGCGCGCTCGCCCTCGTCGAGACCGTCGAGGCGCGCGGCGATCAACGCCTGCAGCGTCTCGGGCACATCGAGCGCACCGACCTCTCCGACGAGGCGATACGACGAACCGTCCTCGGCGATCAGTCCGCGATCGAGCAGCATTCGTACCGTCTCGACCGCGTACAGCGGAATCCCCTCGGCTCGACCGAGAATCTCCTGCACCACGTCGGGCGGCATCCCCGGGACGAGCCCGGCGAGAAGCTGCTCCATCGCAGCCTGCGCCAGCGGCTCGAGGTAGATCGACGTGAACGCTCGCTGCCCTGCGCCCCACGTCGCACGCTTCTCCGTCAGCTCGGGCCGCGCCAGCGTGACGACAAAGATCGGTTGGTTGCGCGACCACTCGAGCAAGTACTCGATGAAGTCGAGCAGGCTCTCGTCCGCCCACTGCAGGTCCTCGAAGACGAGGACGACCGGGTCCGTGTCGGCCATCCGTTCGAAGAACAGGCGCCACGCCGCGAACAGCTGTTGCTTCTCACCCTGCTCCGTGCCGCCCCACCCGAGCAGCTGCAGCAGACGCGGCTCCACGAACGCACGCTCGTCCGCATCGAGGATGTGCTCGGCGAGCGTCGCCCGAACCTTCGCGGTGCCCGTGTCCTCGCCTTCGTCCTCGGCGACCCGGCAGCGCATGCGCACCATGTCGGCGAGCGCCCAGTACGTCACGCCTTCGCCGTACGCGAGGCAACGGCCACGGTGCCACCAGACGGTTCCCGCGATGCCGTCGAAGTACTTGTAGAACTCCCAGCCGATCCGCGACTTGCCGATGCCGGCGATGCCGGTGACCGAGACGAGGTGCGCCCTGCGCTCGTCGGCAGAGGTGTGAAAGAGCTCCTTCATCAGGCGAAGCTCGCGATCGCGTCCGACAAACGGTGCCTCGAGGCCGGTCGACTTCAACGTTCCGCGCGCGCCGGCGACGACGCGGAGGGCACGCCAGAGCTGCACCGGCTCGGACTTCCCTTTCAGCTCGTGCGCGCCGGCAGCCTCGAAGACGACGGTCGCCTCGGACGCGCGGCGGGTCGCCTCGCCGACGAGGACCGTCCCCGGTTCGGCCGCCGCCTGGATGCGCGCCGCCGTGTTGACGAGGTCACCGGCGACCATTCCTTCGCTCGTCGCGCCGAGCGTGACAGCCGCCTCGCCGGTGAGCACGCCGGCGCGCGCCCGCAGGTCGGGCGCGCCGACCTCGTCCCCGAGTGCGCTCACTGCGGCGACCAGATCGAGCCCGGCGCGCACCGCACGCTCGGAGTCGTCCTCGGTCGCGACGGGTGTCCCCCACACCGCCATCACCGCGTCGCCGATGAACTTCTCGACCGTGCCCCCGTACAGCTCGATCAGCCTGCGCGTCGTGTCGAAGTAGCGCGACAGGAGCTCGCGCACCTCTTCGGGATCGCGCGATTCGGAGAGCGGCGTGAAGCCGACCAGGTCCGCGAAGAGCACGGTGACGAGGCGGCGCTCGGCGATCGGCGCCTCGCGTGGAGCCGGAGCGGCGGGCGCGGCAGCTGCGTCGAGCGGCGTGCCGCAATCGCCGCAGAACCGCTTGTCGGGCGGGTTCTCGGCGCCGCAGGACGGGCACGCTGCTCCGAGCGGGGCGCCGCAATCGCCACAGAAGCGCTTCCCCGCCGGGTTCTCGCTGCCGCACGCCGCGCAGGTCACGCCGCTAAATCTAGGTCGACCCTCGGCGAATCGCCAGCATCGCCCGGACGAGAGCGGGCTGGGCGAGGCCGATCTCGTGCGTCGCGAGGACGAGCGCTGCCGGGTCGGAGCGCTGCGTGGCCCGCGCGAACAGCGCGCTCGCCCGCTCGAGGTGGCGGCACGCGGGGCCGAAGGTGCGTGCGACGTCGGCAGGCGCGGCGGCGGAGCTGACCATCTGGCGACACCCGCCGAGATCCGAATAGGCGACGAGGAGCGCGTACAGGTCGGAGGTGTTCCGCAATGCCTTGGCCGCGGATGCGCGTGTCGTGCCGCCGACGGCGGCGGTCGCGATATCGACTCGCAGCTGCTGGACGAGCTGGCTCGCGTTCGCGCGCCAGGCCTCTGACACGGCAGGCGGAGCGGGCCGAGCCGCCCCGCACCCGGCCGCGCCGATGAGGGCAGCGCTACAAGCCCAGGCGCTCCAGCATCGTCTCATTGCGCCGCCATTTCGGGGACGCTTTCACCTGCAGCTCGAGAAAGACCGGATGGCCGAGCAGCGCCTCCACGTGCGGCCGCGCGCCCCGCCCGATCTCGCGCACCATCGTCCCGCCCTTTCCGATCAGGATCTGCTTCTGGCTCTCGGTCTCCGTGTAGAGCCGTACGTGCACGCGCTTGTCGTCGATCTCGACCACCTCGGCGGTGACCGCATGCGGCACCTCTTCCTTCGTGAGACGCAGCGCCTGCTCGCGCACGAGCTCGGCGATGCGCGCCTCGAGAGGCATGTCGGTGTCCGTTTCCGGTGGGTAGTACAGCGGGCCGTCGGGAAGCAGCGACACGAGATCGCTGCGCAGCTCGCCGATCCCGTCGCCGGTCTTCGCGCTCACCGGGTGCAGCGCATGGAAGTCACCGAGCCCGGCGGCCGTCTTCATCTGCGTCGCGATGTGCCCCGGCTTCAAGCGGTCGACCTTGTTCAGGACGATCACGATCGGGATCCCGAGGCCGAATATCCGGCGCGCGACGAAGCGGTCGCCGGTGCCGATGCGCTCACGCGCGTTCACGACGAGCAGCACTGCGTCGACGTCACCCGTCACCGCGTCGTCGACGCGTCCCTGCATCCGCTCCGTGAGCGTGTCGATCGGCTTCTGCCAGCCGGGCAGGTCGACCAGAACGAGCTGCGCGGCGTCGTCGGTGTAGACGCCCCGGATCTCGTGACGCGTCGTGTGGGGCTTATCGGAGACGATCGCGACCTTCGAGCCGGTCAGCGCGTTGACGAGCGTCGACTTGCCGACGTTCGGCCGCCCGGCGACCGCGACGAACCCCGACTTCACTGAGCTGCTTCGGCGCCGTCAGCGCCGGCGCCTTCGCCGTTGTCCGGCTCCGTCGAGCCTACGCCGGCTGGCAGGTCCCACGTGTCCGGCAGCAGATCCGCCGCCGAGTACGTCGCGACCGTGCCGTCCTCGCGCCGGAATGAGACCTCGGGGATGCGCCACTCGTAGAGCCACTGCCGGCACCCGCCGCACGGTGAGGCGTTGATGCCGATCGCGGCGATGTCTCCCGGCCGGTAGCCGGCGGTGGCGGCGGCGCCGATCGCCGTCCGCTCCGCGCACTGGCCGAGCGGGTACGCGGCGTTCTCGACGTTCACGCCGGCGAACTCGCGGCCGTCGGTGGTGCGCACGACGGCGCCGACGTTGTACTTCGAGTACGGCGCATACGCGTTCGCCGCTGCCGCGGCCGCTTTCTCCACGAGCTCGCTCATGAGAACACCTGGAATACCACCAGCGTCGCGAGCGCGCCGACGAGGGCGCCGTAGGTGACCTCGAGCGCCGAGTGGACGCCGGACTCGACGCGCGTCTGCGCGACGAGGATCGCCATGATCAGCGCGATCGACGAGACGAGAAAGCGGTGGCTGTCGCCCGCCGCGTACGTCGCAGCCATCCAGCCGGCGAACGCGACCGCGGCGTGACCGGAGGGGACGCCGCCTCGTAGCGGCGTCCCGCGACCGGTGTACGCCTTCGTCGCGATCACGACGATGATCGTCAAGACGAGCGCGACGAGCGTCAACTCCGAGGGCTCGTGGCGCAGGCGGTCGAGCAGGTTGGACGAGCGATCGGCGACCTTGCTCGAGAAGACGATGTAGCCGACGGCGATCGCGTTGATTGCGGCGATCAGAACCGCTCCGGCGGCGATGTCCTTCGCCAGTTTCGCCATCGGGTCGAACGAGGTGGTCGCGATGTCGATCGCCGCTTCGACAGCGGTGTTCAGCATCTCGGCGATCAGCACGAACGTCACGGAGATGAGCAGCGCGATCAGCTCCATCTTCGTCACGTTCACGATCAGCGCAAAGATCAGCACCGAAACGGCGACGGCGAAGTGGATGCGCAGGTTCCGCTGCGTGCGGAGCACGTGGATGATCCCCTCGAACGCGAAGTTGAACGAGTCGAGGAGCGTCGGCGCGCGGCGCATCGTCATCGCAGATGTTCCCCTTCGCGCGAGGTCATCTCGTCGCCGTGGTCGTAGCCGAGCAGGTGCAGCAGCCCGTGCGCGAGCGGCCGGCGCCACTCGTCGCCGACGATCTCCGGGCAGAGGACGACGTCGCCGAGAGCGCGCGGAACTCCCTCCGGCAGCTCGTCGCGGCCGTCGATCGGGAACGAGAGGACATCGGTCGCTTCGTCGATGCCGAGGTGCTCGTGCTTCAGCCCGCGCATCTCGTCTGCACCGACGAACGCGATCCCGAGCTCACCGTCGTCGATCCCCTCGGCGCGCAAGATCCTCCCGGCGAGCTCCACCGCGCCCGCCTCGTCCACCGCCAGGCTGCTTCGGTTCTCGACCTCCACCGAGATCATCTGTTCTGCTCGTCCGTGTGCTCCTTGTAGGCCTCGACGATCCGCTGCACCAGCTTGTGGCGAACGACGTCCTTGTGGTCGAACTCCACGAACTGAATACCGTCCACGTCGGCCAGCACGTCGCGGACGTGCACGAGACCTGACCGCGACTCGCGCGGCAGGTCGATCTGGGTGATGTCGCCGGTGACGACGATCTTCGACCCGAACCCGAGCCGCGTCAGGAACATCTGCATCTGCTCCGGCGAGGTGTTCTGCGCCTCGTCCAGGATGATGAAACTG
>JAICUZ010000107.1 GCA_025935595.1 Burkholderiales bacterium | reverse complement strand
CCTGATCGTCGCGCCGCCGTTCACCCCTTTCCGTACCGTGTGAGCCGATGAGCGTGCCGGAGGTGATCGACCGGCTGCGCGCGATCGAGTCCGCGTCGCCGCCAACGAACGGAATCGCCTGCTTCGCGCGGCTCTACCGCGAGGTGACCGAGGGCGTGAACGCGGAGCTCGCGCACCGCACCGTCGCCGACGCGCGCTTCATCACCGAGCTCGACGTCTGCTTCGCGGGCCTCTTCTTCAGCGCGTTCGACGCACACGCCCGCACGCCGGGCAGTGAGCCGCCCGCGTGGCGACCGCTGTTCGACGGCCAGTCGGCTCGCGGCGTCGCCCCGCTGCAGTTCGCGCTCGCCGGCATGAACGCGCACATCAACCGCGACCTGCCCGTCGCACTCGTCACGACCTGCCGTGAGCTCGCGCTCGACCTGAGCGAGAGCACGCCCGAGCACGCCGACTTCGTGCGCATCAACACCCTGCTCGCGCAGGTCGAGCAGAAGGTCAAGCGCTCCTACGTCACCGGCTGGCTCGCGGCGGTCGACCGGCTCGTCCACCGCGTCGACCGGATCGACGACGTCGTCGCGATGTGGGACGTCGCGCGAGCACGCGACGCCGCCTGGACGAACGGGCAGGCGCTCTGGGCGCTGCACGGAGACCCCGTACTCGAGTCCGAGTTCCTCGCGACGCTCGACCGGATGGTCGGGCTGGCGAGCCGCGGCTTCCTGATCCCCGCGGACACGCTGCTCCGCAAGCTCGGCCGGCGCCTGAAGTTCTAGCGGGGCTTCGCCTCGGGAACGATCGAGGTGAGCGTGTCCTGGGCCCAGCGTTCGCTGAAGCCGGCGACGAACCCGAGCACGAGCAGCGCGAGTCGCCGGTTGTCGGTGCTCTCGCCCGCCGCGACCGGCAGGTGCAGCAGACCGCCGCTGAACGCGAACGAGATCGCCATTGCGAACGCACCGCCGATCAGCGGACGCAGGCCGCCGAGGAAGCAGGGATACCCGCCGACGTCGGTCGCGAGCTCGAACTTGCCGCTGTTGATGCGCTGCACGACGCTCACGACCGCACCGACGGCGCCCGCGATCAGCGCCGCGACCGGTGTCGCCCACGCAAGCGTCAGATAGACCGCTGCGAAGATCGAGAGGACGGCGGTGACCATCGCCATGCCGGCGAAGTAGGCCATCTGCGCCTGGCCGTTCGCCGCCTCGTGGTAGTACGCCTCGGCCTTGTCGATCGCTGCGCTCTCCTTGGCGACGGCGTCGGCGACCGCAGTCTCGCTGGTGCTTCCCGCTCGGGCGTCGACGAGGCTGAGCAGGTGCGATGCCGACGCGAACACGAGCTGCATGCAGATCCGCTGCCGAACGCTCTTGAGAACCGCGTTTGCGCGCACCGCGAGCTCGTCGCACCGATGGAGCTGCTCCGCGACCTCGGGGAAGTCCTGTGTCGACCAGTCCGTCTCGCGGTGGAAACCCCACAGCGGGCCGAGCGCACCGCGTAGTCGCTTCTTCTGCGTCAACGCGACGGCGCTCTCGATGTGCGAGCACCAGTACGCGTTGACCAGCTCTCCATGGCGCTTCTCGAACGCGATGCGCGCGTCGTCGAACGCCTGCGCGGCGTGTGCGTTCCGGCGAGCGCCCTCACGGTGGTGCCACCAGTTGAAGTGCGCGTAGACGACCTCGCTGAACGTCACCGCGTGTGTATCGCTCACCGGTTGTGCGGCGACGGTGATCGTCTCGCTGGGAGCTCCGACGAGCGGCTGCGTCATCTCGGTCATGGCTTGACCTCCGGTCGATTCACGCAGCCGCTTGCGTGGTCCAGAACGAAAGCACAGACGGCGCGAAAACGCGTTCCCTCGGATGAGTGATTGGCGTGGCGACCTGCGAGGACTAACGTCCGCGCGCACGTCTGCTTGCGGCATCCGGGCGATCGAAGGAGGCCGTAGTGGCGACGCGCACCATCACCGCACCGCGCATCACGCGAGTCGCGGTTCATCCGCACTCCGACGCAGGAGGCCACTACCGCGCAGCGCGCGAGGACGCCGCGCGGTCGGGCGCGTTCAAGGCGCACCCGGGCATGAACCTGAAGTTCTTCGGGGGCAAGACGATCGAGCACCTGACCTTCACGCACGTCTATCTCGGCGGCAAGAAGGCGTGGAACGCGGACGACATCGCGGCGATCGACCACGCGCTCCCCGCAGCGATGGAGGACCCGCACCTCAACAACGTCCTCGCGCAGTACTACCCCGACGGGAAGCCGACGACGGCGTTCAAGCCGTCACGGATCCTCGACGAGCCGCTGCCTGCGAGCGTCCACCGCGACACGATCGAGTCGATCGTCGCGTCGCTCGACCGGGCGAACGGCCTCTCCGGCTTCGACCTCGCGAGGAGCGTCTTCTGCTTCCTGCTGCCGCGCGGCGTCGTCCTCGTCGACGGCGACTCGAGCGGTCACGCCGGCCGCGACCACGACGACGACCACGAGCCGCAGTTCAACCCGGCGCTTCGCGAGCAGGACGAGGCCGACGACTCCAAGCACGGGCTCGGCGGCTACCACGGCTCGATCCACCCTCGCGGCGCCAAGACCCAAACCGTCTACTACGCGGTCGGCGTCTACTCCGAGGGCGACAACGGAATCGTCGCATTCGACGCGCCGTGGAAGAGCATCTGCGCGACCTTCTACCACGAGCTCTGCGAGGCCCGGACCGACCCGGACGTCGAAGACGCGATCAAGCTCGGCGACACACCTGCCGCCGACAAGCTGATCGGCTGGTACTCGCCGAAGGGCGGCGAGATCGGCGACATCCCGATGGACGAAGCAGGCGCGCACCTCGAGACGGTGATGCGCGAGGTGCCGCTCGCGAACGGCAAGGGGAAGGTCCCGATCCAGTTCATGTGGTCGAACGCGGTCGGCGGCCCCGAAGGCCCGATCGCGCGGAAGCACGCGCGTGGCTAGACGCGCGCTGCCGCTGCTGCTGGTCGCCGGCGCGTTCGCCGCAGCCACGTCGACGGTGCGCGCGATCACATCGATCGAGGTCGGCAAGACGGTGCCGCTCCGCCACCAGACGAAGACGAGCGGCTGCACGCTTGGCCCGCTTCCGGACCGGCGCTGCTCACCGGGCGCGTACTACAGCAAGCTGACGAAGCGCGTCATCTGCAGCCCGAGCTTCAGAACCGGGCCGATCCGCAACGTGCCCGTCTCGGTCAAGCACCAGGTCGAAGCGGCGTACGGGCTGAAACCGCGCTCGTACGGCTCGTCGCTCGAGATCGATCACATCATCAGCCTCGAGCTCGGAGGCTCGAACGATCCGAGGAACCTGTACCCGGAGCTTGCGACGTTCGCGGACGGTGCGCCCGGCTACCACGTGAAGGACAAGCTCGAGAACGCGACGCACCGTGCGATGTGCGCCGGGACGATCGGCCTGCGCACCGCGCAGCGCCAGATCGCAGGCAACTGGGAGCTCCTCTACCAGCAGGTGTTCGGCGTCGCGCCGCAGGGCTAGACGCGCAATCTCGACGAGAGAGGTTCACGCATGCCGGTCGACGAAAGACATCGCGCCGACGCCGTCTTCGAAGGCGGCGGGGTGAAGGGAATCGCGTTTGCCGGCGCGATCGCCGCAGCCGAACGGGACGCGGGGGTGAAGGAGTGGGTCAACCTCGCGGGAACGTCCGCGGGCTCGATCGTGTCCGCGCTGCTCGTCGCGGGGTACGGCTCGTCGGGGCTGAAGATGATCCTGGCCGACGCGAAGTACCCGGAGTTCGCCGACTGCGGCTTCGGCGGCAAATGGGTCGGCGGTCTCGCCAGCGCCGTCTTCCGGCGCCGCGGGCTCGCGCCCGGCCGCTACTTCAAGGAGTGGCTGAGCGAGCAGCTCGCCGCCTCTCCGCTCGCGCGCGAGCTGGGGAAGACCGAACTGACCTTCGCGGACGTCCGGCGCCGGGACCTGCCGCCGCGCGAGGAGCTGCCGGACATCACCGACGCGCAGTACGCACGCGCGACGTATCGGCTGCACGTGATCACCTCCGACGTCACGAGCGGGCGGATGGCGATCCTGCCGGACGACCTGCCCCGCTACGAAGACGAGCACGGCACGCCGCTCGACAAGGACAGCTTCCCGATCGTCGACGCCGTCCGGATGAGCATGAGCTACCCGTTCCTGTTCGCGCCCGTGACGCTGTACCAGGGTGGGAAGCCCTACTACATGGTCGACGGCGGGTTGCTCTCGAACTTCCCGATCTGGATGTTCGACAGCCCGAACCCGAAGCGCCCGACGTGGGGGTTCCGGCTGCACGGCGGAACGAGCGACCACGAGAACCTGCCGTACCGCAAGATCCCGCGCCCGTTCTGGGCGGTGCCGCTGCTGAAGGCGATGTTCTCGGCGGCGACGGAGGCCTGGGATCGCGCGCACATGGAGCAGGTCGTCTCGGCGCGTACCGTCAGCATCCCGACGCACGACGTGAAGACCACGAACTTCAACCTGTCCGTGGCCGAGGCGGACGGCCTCTACGAGTGGGGCGACGCGGCCGCGAAGACGTTCTTCACCGCCGCCGACCAGCAGGCGTACCTCAACTCGTTCTCGCAGCCGGTCGCACCCGTCGCGAAGCCCGCTGCGGTCGCCGCGGCCGAGAAGGTGACGGCGAAGGTCTAGACCCCGCTCGGAGCCCCAGGAGGGTCAGCTCCCTGCCTCGGGACCGCGTCGCGCTAATCGCGAACCGACTGCTTGACTTCGCCCGGCCAGGCGCCTGACGCCGTGCCGCGCTTCTCGACCAGTTCCTTGAACCGCTCGAGATCGCCCTTCACCGCGCGGTCGTCCTGGCCGATCATCGCTCCCAACGCCTCGACCATCCCCTCCGACTCCCAGTCGAGCTGAAGCATGATCTTCGTGCGGTTGTCGTCCAACTTGTGGAACGTGACGACACCCGCGTTGCCCTTGCCGCCCGTCGCCTTCCAGGCGATGCGCTCGTTCTGGAGCTGTTCGGTGATCTCGGCATCCCACTCTTCGCGGTGACCACCGATCGAAGCGACCCAGTGCAAGTGGTTCGCGTCGAGCTGCTTCACACTCTCCACGCCGTGCATGAACGACGGGAACTCTTCGAACTGCGTCCACTGGTTGTACGCCGTCGAGACGGGCACGTCGACTTCAACAGACTTCTCGATGCTAGGCACGAAAGGTTCCTCTCCACGGATCGGCCCCCAGGATTGGTGACCGTCGGCAGCTACCTCCCCTCGCCGGGATCGCCCAAACTGCCGCCGAGAAACTGGAGCACCGCGTCCAAAACTGCGCCGGCCGATCGACCACAACTTGCCACCGTCTCGAATCGCGAAAATGACGTCCGACCGAAACCAGAGAGGCGCGTCGACCGTTAGTGGGTCGATGTATCGCTATCGGCTCATCGATGCTGAGAGCGGCGACGCAATCGGGCCGCTCGTTTCTGCCCGCGTGGAGTTCCAGGCCGGCGAGTCGTTGGCCCGCAGGGACGACGAGCGCTTCGAGCTGGTGAAGATCGTTCCCGCAGAGAACGAGAACTTTCGGGCCTATCTCGTCGTGCGCGACGTGAGTCAACGGCTCGGGTCGACGCAGCCCTGACCGCGGTCTTCCCGGTGATGTGCGATCAAGAGGACGCCGAGTGTCTGCGCGCGTCTCGCCGCGTCGCGGTCCCCCTCGACCGCCTGAACGATCGAGCCCTTCATGAGGATGTGCCAGGAAAGGGCGAACGCATCGGGGTCGCGTAAACCCGCCTCGAGCGCGAGGGTGCGAACCACGGCGCGGATGTTCTCGAGGTGGTCGGCGCTCGCTCGGCCGACGGGGTGGTCGAGGTTGCGGAACTCCAGCAGGGTGTTGATGAAGGAGCAGCCTTCGAACCCATCGCTCCGGAACCATTCGTCGAACACGTCGAAGATCGCGAGCAGCTGCTCCTTGGGGCTCGCTCCGCGCCGCCGTGCCTCCGTCTCGACCCAGCCGTACGTCCAGATCTGTTCGCGCTGCTCCAGGAACGCGAGCACGAGTTCGTCCTTGGAAGGGAAGTGCTTGTAGAGCGTCGCCTTGGCGACGCCGGCGCGCTCGACCAGCTCGTCGACACCGACGTCGTGGACGCCGCGCTGAGAAAAGAGCTCATAGGCGGCGTCGAGGATGCGTTCACGAGCGCCCTGCCGAGGCGCAGTCGTTGCAGTCATATGTGGTGACGCTAGCAAGTGGACAGAACTGTCTGTTTAGCGTCTGACGACCTGGAAAGAAGACGAAGTAAGCAAGGGGTCAGAAACGCGGGGGCGGCGGATCGCCGCTCCACAGCGTGCTAATCGAGGCAGGTTCGTCGCGTGCGCAGCTGCGCACGTTGGCGACCCCGAAGGAGGAACGCGTATGACGAGCACCATGAGGCCGGGCGAGGAGACGCAGTCGCTGGCCGACGAGGCGAAGGAGCGTGCGCAGGATACCGCGCGCGAAGTAAAGGGTCGGACGCGCGAGCAGGTGCGTTCGCAGCTTGCGGAGCGCTCGACACAGGTCGGCGAGCAGACTTCTTCGGCCGCGCAGGCGATGCGTCGGGCTAGCTCACAACTCCGCGAGGAAGGCAACGAGCGGGTGGCCGGGATGATCGACGCCGTCGCCGATCGCGGGCAGCGGCTCGGTGAGTACCTGCGCGACGCAGACGGAGAACACCTCCTGCGGGACGTCGAGGAGTTTGCGCGGCGGCAGCCGTGGTTGATGGTCGGCGGAAGTGCGTTGATCGGCTTCCTGGGCTCGCGCTTCATGAAGGCGTCGAGCCACGGCCGCTACCAGGCGAGCCGTACGTACGAGGGTTACCCGGTCCGTCAGCGGGCCGGCTCCACCGGGCAGATTCCCGCCATGCCGGCGCTCGACGGAAGCGAAAGCCGCGGCGCATGACGGCGACCCGGCAGGAGGAGCTCCACGAGCAGCCGATCGGCGAGCTGCTGAAGCAGTTGGCGACCGAGACGACAACGCTCGTCCGTCAGGAGCTCGACTTGGCGAAGGCGGAGATGCGCGAGAAGGCGGGCAAAGCCGGTCCCGGGTTCGGGATGATCGGCGCCGCCGGCGGGGTCGCGCTGCTCGCACTGGGGGCGCTGACAGCGTTCTTCGTGCTGGCGCTCGACGGAGCGGTGCCGAACTGGCTCGCAGCGCTCATCGTCGCGATCGCCTACGGCGCAGTCGCCACCGTGCTGTACATGCGTGGCAAGGAAAGGGTCGACGACGCAGGTTCGCCTGCTCCGCGGCAGACGATTGAAACCGTGAAGGAGGACGTGGAATGGGCGAAGCACCCGACAGCATCCGCGAAGAGATAGAGGAGACGCGCTCGCGCATGGGCGAGACGGTCGAGGCGATCGGTTACAAGGCGGACGTCAAAAGCCGCGTCAAGGACTCGGTCGCCGAGAAGAAAGACGCCATCTTCGGGTCCGTCGGCGACGGAAAGGACGCGATCGTCGGTAAGGCCGATTCGCTCGTCTCCCGAGTCGGCGGAATCGTTCCCGACGGCTCGCAGGTGAAGGACGGAGCTGCCAAGGTCGGCGTCTCGAAGGAGAACCCTCTTGGGCTGGCCCTCACCGGGGCCGCAGTCGGCTTCGTCGTCGGGACGTTGCTCCCGAAGACGAACGTCGAGGACGAGAAGCTCGGAGAGGTCTCCGACCAGGTGACCGAGAAGGTCAAGGAGGTCGGCGGGGAAGCGCTCGAGCGCGGTAAGTCTGTTGCGCACGACGCCGTTCAGGCCGCCGGCGACACCGCGCAGGACCGCGGGCGGGACGAGGCCGATGAGCTTAAGTCCTCAGTTCAGGAGAAGGCAAGCAAGACCGGCAGCTGAGCTCGGGTCTGGACTCGGCGCGCGAGCGGGGGCTGCGCTGCAACAGCATCGTCCCCGCTCGCGTTCCTCCTAGCGGCCGCACCGGCCGGCGCTGGCGCGTCATCGGCCATGACGATCGCCGGCTCCGAAAACCTCGTCACGTATCCCGCTTGCTAGCTTCGGCGGTCGATGAGCGAGCTCGCAATCGACCTCCGAGGCGTCGTCAAGCGCTACGGCGCAATCACCGCCGTCGACGGCCTTGACGTCCAGGTTCCCGCCGGGACCTGCGTCGGGCTGCTCGGCCCGAACGGCGCCGGCAAGTCGACGACGATGCGCATGCTCACCGGGCAGACGATCGCCGACGAGGGCGAGCTCGACGTGCTCGGGTTCGAGATGCCCGAGGAGTCGAAGCAGGCTCGCGCCCAGCTAGGCGTCACGCCGCAGCTCGACAACCTCGACGTCACGCTCACCGTCGAGCAGAACCTGCTCGTCTTCACCTACCTCTACCGCGTGCCGCGGCGGGAGCGGAAGGCGGCGATCGCGCGCGGGCTCGAGCTCGCTCGCCT
>JAICUZ010000271.1 GCA_025935595.1 Burkholderiales bacterium | reverse complement strand
GCTGTTCGTCGGCGTGTTCTGCCTGTTCCCGGTCGTCGAGTCGAGCGGATATGTCCGGCAGGTCGCGTTCCAGACCGTCCTCTACATGCTGCTCGCGCTCGGTCTCAACGTCGTGGTCGGCTGGGGCGGGCTCCTCGACCTGGGCTACGTCGCGTTCTACGGCATCGGCGCCTATGCGTACGCGCTGCTCGACTCACCGCACTACGGGATCCATCTGCCGACGCTCGTCTCGGTGCCGCTGATCGTCCTGATCGGAGCCGCGGCCGGCCTGGTGCTCGGCCTGCCCTCCTGGCGTCTCACGGGGGACTACCTCGCGATCGTGACGCTGTTCTTCCTCCAGCTCTTCCAGACCGTGACCACGAACTGGCAGAACGTGACCGGAGGCCCGTTCGGGATCCTCAACATCGATCCGTTCGGGCTCCCCGGTGGGCACAAGCTGAAGACGGAGCACAGCGGCGTCTTCGCTGTCTCGTACCTCTACGTGGCGCTCGCGTTTTTCGTCGTCGTCTTCGTGGCGCTCCGCCTGTTGAACAACTCGCGCACGGGCCGAGCCTGGCGTTCGCTCCGTGAGGACCCGCTCGCAGCCGAGGCGATGGGCATGCCCGTCAACTGGCTGAAGCTGCTCGCCTTCTCGTGCGGTGCTGCGGTGGCAGCGCTCACCGGATCGATGTATGCGGCGCTCTTCGGGAACGTGTTCCCGCTCACCTTCTACTTCGTCACGCTGATCACGATCTACACGATGGTGATCCTCGGCGGTTCCGGCAATCAGGCGGGCGTGGTGCTCGGTGCGCTGATCATCAGCCCGCTGCTCGAGGTTCTGCGCGACGCGGACAAGTCGCGCGTCATCTTCTTCATCTCGCTCGCCGCCGGTCTCGCGATCCTCGCCCGCCGCAGCCGCCGGATTGCGATCGTCGCGGGAGCGACGCTCGTGCTCGGGTTCGTGTTACACGCGGTCGCGCGCGCGATCGACGGGGGGTGGGTGGCGGGCCAGCCCGGGGCCGGCTCGTTCGCCCGGTTGGTCGAGCACTGGGTGATCGCGCCGGAGCACCCGGCGCGCTGGATCGCGCCGGCCGCGTACGTCGGCGTGATCGCGGCGGCGTTGCTTTGCACCGCGTTGCGCGGGATCGTCCGCGACATCGCGCTCGTGCCGACGATCTACCTCGGTGCATTCGTCTGGGAGAACGTCATGCTCTCCAAGCCCGAGCCGGCGCGATACATCGTCCTCGGCCTGATCCTGATCGTCCTGATGGTGCTGAGACCGAACGGCCTGCTCGGCGAGCGACGCGTGGAGATCGTCTGATGGCGCTGCTCGAGCTGTCGGACGTCTCGTTGTCGTTCGGCGGCCTGAAGGTGGTCGACGCGCTCGAGCTCCACGTCAAGGAAGGCGAGATCGTGTCGGTGATCGGCCCGAACGGCGCCGGCAAGACGACGCTCTTCAACCTGATCACGGGCATCTACCGGCCGCACACCGGCGACATCCGCTTCGACGGGCAGAGCATCGTCGGCCTCGAGCCGCACCAGATCTGCTGCCGCGGCATCTCGCGGACGTTCCAGACGCTGCGCCTGTTCCTGAACATGTCGGTGAAGGAGAACGTGATGGCCGCGTGCTACGGCCACACGAAGGCGGGGATCGTCCGCTCGATGCTCCGCACGCCGGGCATGCGGCGCGAGGAGCACGAGATCGAGGAACTGGCGCGGAAGCGCCTTTCGTTCTTCGGCCAGCGGCTGATGGGCTACCGCTGGGACCAGCCCGCGTACTCGCTCTCGTATGCGAACCGGCGCCGGCTCGAGATCGCGCGCGCGACGGCGACGAACCCGCGGCTGCTCCTGCTCGACGAGCCGGCCGCCGGCATGAACCCCGCCGAGACGCACGAGATCACCGAGCTGATCGGGCAGCTGCGAAAGGAGGGCGGCTACACGATCCTCGTCATCGAGCACGACATGCACGTCGTCGAGGGGATCTCCGACCGCGTCGTCGCGCTCGACCACGGCGTCAAGATCGCCGAAGGCTCGTTCGAGCAGGTGGCGACGAACGCGAAGGTCGTGGAGGCCTATCTCGGCCTGAACACGATGAGCAGCAAATGAGCCTGCTCGAGCTGCACGAGGTCGACACCTATTACGGGCAGATCCACATCCTGCAGGGGCTGTCGATCCACGTCGGCGAGGGTGAGCTCGTGTGCCTGCTCGGCGGGAACGCGTCGGGCAAGTCGACGACGCTGAAGACGATCCTCGGCATCGTCCGCCCCCGCTCCGGATCGGTCGTGCTGAACGGCGAGGACGTGACGAAGCGCCCGACGAGCTACCGCATCGGCCGCGGGATCGCGATCGTGCCCGAGAACCGCCGCCTGTTCGCGCCGATGACGGTGCTCGAGAACCTCGAGATGGGCGCCTATCTGCGTGGCGGCGGCGATCGCGACGACTTCGACCGGGTGTACGAGCTGTTCCCCCTGCTCTTCGAACGGCGCGCGCAGCTCGCAGGCACGCTGTCCGGCGGCGAGCAGCAGATGGTGGCGATGGGGCGCGCGCTGATGTCGCGGCCGAAGCTCCTGCTGATGGACGAGCCGTCGATGGGGCTCGCGCCGATCCTCGTCGAGCGGAACTTCGAGATCATCAAGCAGGTCCACGAGTCGGGCGTCGCGATCCTCGTCGTCGAGCAGAACGCGAACGTGTCGCTCTCGATCGCCGACCGCGGCTACGTGCTCTCGACCGGCCGGCTCGTCCTCGAAGGCAAGGCCGCCGATCTGCGCGAGGACGAGGAGCTCAGGAAGGCCTACCTTGGCCGTTAGCGCCGGCGTGGCCGCCTGCCGCTCGCGGTTCCCGATCTTCGAGCGGCTCGTCTACGTCAACTCGTGCTCGCAAGGCGCGCTCTCGGACGCCGTGCGCCAGGCGTACGCCGACTACCTGACGGGCTGGGACGAGCGCGGGGCGCCGTGGGACTACTGGGTCGAACGCACCGAAGCGGCCCGGACGTCGTTCGCCGGCCTCGTCAACGCCGAGCGCGACGACGTGGCTGTCACCACCTCGTTGTCCGCGGGCGTCAGCGCACTCGCGTCTGCGATCGACTTCTCCGAGCGGCCGAAGGTCGTGATCAGCGACTACGAGTTCCCGACGATCGGGCAGATCTGGCACGCGCAGCAGCTGCGCGGCGCCGAGGTGCACGTCGTCCCGCCCGAGGCGGTCGACGAGGCGATCGACGAGCGGACGGCGATCGTGTCGGTGACCGCGGTCTGCTACCGGAACGGCGCGAGGCTTCCGGTCGAGGAGATCGCGCGAGTGGCGCACGAGCGCGGTGCGCTCTGCCTCCTTGACGCATACCAGGCGGCCGGGTCGTATCCCCTGGACGTACGCGCGCTCGGTGTGGACGCACTCGCGGCCGGCGTGCTCAAGTACCTGCTCGGGTCGGCGGGGCTCGCGTTCCTGTGGACGCGCCCGGGGCTGGCCGAGGAGCTGACGCCGACGGAGACGGGCTGGTTCGCCGACCGCGACATTTTCGAGATGGCGCACACGAGGTACGCGCCGGCGCCGAACGCTCGTCGCTGGCAGTCGGGGACGCCGCCGGTGCCGGCGATCTACGCGGGGATAGCGGGGATCGAGCTGATGCGCGAGATCGGGATCGCGGAGACGCGGGAGCACGTGAACGCGCTGAACGAGCGGCTGATCGCCGGGGTCGACGAGCTCGGCGGGACCGTCGTGACGCCGCGCGAGGCCGCACGGCGGGGCGCCCTCGTGTGCATTGCCTCGAACGATGCCCCAGCGCTGGTCGGC
>JAICUZ010000177.1 GCA_025935595.1 Burkholderiales bacterium | reverse complement strand
GCACTGCTGGCTGATCCTCCTGCGCGGGAAGATGTTCCGGCGGCTCGGGCCGCTCTACCGGCTGGAGATCGTCTCGCACCGCGTGCTGCGCTACGCATCCGGTCTCCTGCACGTCGTCCTGCTCGCGACCTCGCTCGCGCTGCTCGCGCACGGATGGGTGTACGACGTCGCGCTCGGCCTGCAGCTCGGGTTGCTTCTGGCGGCCGCCGCCGGAGTGGGGATCGCCCGCTACTACGTCCTCGTCACCTGGGCGACGCTCGTCTCGCTGTGGAACTACCTGCGTCGGGGAGTGCCCGCGACGTGGAGCGCCGCGGAGGGCACCCGGTGAGTCGGGCGGCGCGCGTGCTCGCCAACCCGGCGGTGCGTATCTTCGTCTGGAGCCGGCTCGCCATCTGGCTCGCCGCGTTGTTCGCGCTGCTCGAGTTCGATCCGAACCGGAGCGTCTACGCCGACCGGCTCGACGTGCCGAGGCTGACGCACAACCTGGGCTTCGTCACGGACGTCTGGGCGCGCTGGGACAGCGTTCCCTATCTGCAGATCGCGGCGCACGGCTACGGCGGCGTGAAGGGCAGCCCGGCGTTCTACCCGCTCTACCCGTGGCTCGTCGGAGGGGTCGGGCGGATTCTCGGGGGCAACTATGTGCTGGCCGGGATCGTGGTGTCGCTCGCCGCGGCCGCAGGCTCGTTCGTGCTCTTCGAGCGCCTCGCGCGTGAGCGGCTCGGCGCCGACGGCAGCCGTCGGGCGCTCCTCTACCTGGCGCTTTTTCCCATGTCGCTCTTCCTGCAGGCGGTCTACGCGGAATCGCTCCTGCTCCTGCTCGTGCTCGGCGCGTTCGTCGCCGCCGAGCGCGGCGCGTGGCCGCTCGCCTGGACGCTGACCGGGCTGGCGCTGCTCACGCGGCCGACCGCGGTCGCGCTCGTGCCCTCGCTGCTCCTGCTTGCCTGGCGCTCGCGTGCACGGATCCGGGCGTTCGCCTCCATCGCGATCGCGCCGGTGCTCTTCCTCGCGTTCCCCGTCGTTCTCCATGTCCAGACCGGACGGCCGACTGCGTTCATGCACGCCGAGTCGGAGTGGCATCGCCACCTCTCTGTGTACGGCCCGTTCTCGGGTCTCTGGCGTGCTCTTCACGCCGCGTGGGCCGGCGTGCTGCAGTTGACGGTCGGCTCGCCGAGCCACTGGTACTGGACCCCGGTCAACCCAGCCCGGACGGCGGTCCTCAACCTCGAGTATCTCGCGTACCTCGTCGTGCTCCTGATCCTCACCGCGGTCGCTTGGCGGCGGTTCGGTGCGGTGTACGGCCTCTACGCCGCCGTGAGCGTCCTCATTCCGCTGACGCTCCCGTCCGATCTCTACCCGCTGCTCTCGCTGCCGCGGCTCGCCGTGACGATCTTCCCGATCGTCCTCGCGCTCGCGGCCGTCACCCACCGGGAGCGTGCGCACTTGGCTGTGGTCTGTGTGAGCGCGGTTCTTCTCGGGACGAGCGTTGCGGGCTGGGCGACGTGGCAGTGGGTCTCCTGATCGCCTCGCGCACGAGGAGCGCGAGCAGCGCGAGCAGCACGGTGTCACGGGCGACCAGGAGCCACGTCGGCACGGCCTCGAACGCGATCAGCGCCTGCCAGCGGCCCGGGAAGTAGAGGCGGGTCAGGATCACCGCGCCGCCGACAGCGGCCGACGCCCAGCCGCCCATCAGCACGGCGATCGGGATCAGCCAGAGCATGAACTGCGGCGAGAACACCTTGCCGAGGACGACGAACGCGAGCGTCGCGGCGGCGGCGGAGCGAACGAGCGCGCGGTGGTCGGGGGGGCGCCGCGCGAAGGCGACCCAGAGTGCGAGCAGGACGGCGCCCTCGGCGACCGTCGTCGCGACGGCGGCCAATGACGCGCTGGTACCGCCGAGGTTGGCGGACGAGTGCGAGAACTGGACGCCGAGTTGGAGGGAGCCGAGCTGCTTGAGCGCGAGCAGGCCCGCTGCCGCGCTGCTCTCAAGCTGGAGCGGGCGGTCGGCTTGACCCTTTAGGGTCGAGACGACACCACCCGGCGCGAGCGCGAAGAACGGTACGAACCAGGCGAGAGTGGTGCCGACGGTCGCCGCGAGCCAGCGCAGCGCATCGGCCCTGCCATGCACCCGCCAGCGGTAGGCAACCGCGAGCGGGACGAGCACGACCGCGTAGACCTTCGCGGCGATCGCCGTGCCGGTGAGGAGAGCAGACACGAGGCGCCGGTCGCCGAGGAGCGTGGCGAGCGCCGCGGCCGCAAGCAGCGCGGGCCAGAGGTCGAAGTGGCCGACGGAGATCGGGCCGAGCGCGATGATCGCGGCGCCGGCGAAGGCAGTTCGCCAGACGATTCGGTCGCCGAGCTGGGCGAGCGACGCCGCTGTCGCCGCGAGCAGGCCCACTCCGCAGAGACCCATCAGCACCTCGAACGCGATCCGATAGGTGCGGTTTGCGGTGCCGACGAGGGCCGGGAGCACGAACGGGACGAGCGCCGCCGGCGGATACTCGAAGTCGAAGTCGCGATATGGAACCGCGCCGTGGCGGATCGCAGCGCCAAAGGTCAGGTAGTGCGGAACGTCGGTCGCATCGTCCAGATTCAGGCTCATCAGGCCGACCCATGCCACCGCGAAGGCGACGAGCACCGGCGCCAGCGACTTCGCGCGCATCCGCGGGATCGTATGGTCTCACGTGTGAACCGTGCACTCGACGTCGCGATCGCCGGCGTGGGGCTCGTCGTCACGAGCCCGCTGCTCGCCGCCGGCGCACTCGCGGTCAAGCTCCAGGACGGCGGGCCGGTGTTGTACAGGCAGACTCGCGTCGGCCGACTCGGCGCCGACTTCGAGCTGCTGAAGCTGCGTACGATGATCGTCGGCGCCGAGCGGCAGGGAGCGGGCCTCGCTGTCGACCGGGGCGACACCCGGATCACGATGGTCGGGCGGATCCTCCGCCGACTCTCGATCGACGAGTTGCCGCAGCTCTGGAACGTCGTCCGCGGCGATATGTCGGTGATCGGCCCCCGGCCGACGCTCCGCTACCAGGTCGACCGGTACGACGACCGTCAGCTCCACCGGCTCGACGTCAGGCCGGGCATCACGGGCTGGGCGCAGATCCACGGGCGCGCGTCGCTGCCGTGGGCGGAGCGGATCGAGCTCGACCTCTGGTACGTGCGCCACCGCGACTGGAAGACCGACCTGCTGATCCTCGTGCGCACGCCGCTCGCGCTGTTCGGCGGCACCTACCGCGGCGCGACCGGCGGCTGGCGCGACTCGTAGATGATCGGCGTCCCCGCCGCCGGAGCTGTCACGACAGCGCTCCTCGTCCTGGCGGGGCTCGGCGTGGTCGCGGCCGCCGCCTTCGCCGTGCGGCGCCGCGTGGGCGGCTGGGGTCTCGAGACGCGCGTCGTCGCCGTCGCAGCCGGACTGTCGCTCGCCGCCCTGCCGTGGATCGCGTGGCGGTTCGCGGAAGACCTCGCGACGACGACGCGGTACGACGCATACACGCGAGCGAACGCGGGCCCCATCCAGGCTTACCTCCCGGGGTACCTCGCCGACGGCGCGCGCGCGCGGATCCCGCCCGGGGCGACGTGGGCGGTCGCGGTCGGGTCGTCGCAGGCCAATCCCGTGGCGCAGAAGGCGTTCCCGGCGCTCGTCCTCATCACCCTCTTCCCGCGCCCGTCGGCGCCGCCCGGGACCGCGTCGTGGATCGTCGGGTGGGGCGCGCCGCCCGCAAGCATCGTGCCGGTCTCCCGTGCCGTGGTCGTCCATCCTCGCCAAGGCCCGCTCCCGCCCGTCACGGTCGCGAAGACGCGCCGATGATTCGCGACGCCTTCGGGCTCCTGCTCCTGAACGCGCTGTGGCTCGCCGCCGGCCTGGGCGTCACCTCCGCTGCCGGCTGGTGGCGCGGACGCGGAGCGCTCGGCTCGCTCGGTGTCTCCTACCTTGTCGGCGTCGCCGCCTACGGCGTCGTCGCGCAGCTCCTCCTCATCCTCGGGTTGTCCCTCGGAACAGGCGAAGTCGTGGCGGTGTGCGCGGTGCTCGCTGCGGGTGTCGGCGTGCGCCGGGGCGGTCCCGCCGGCCGGTTGCGTCGTCCGGGTCCCGCCGGCTGGGTGATCGTGGTCGCACTCGCGGTGCTCGCGGTCGATCTGTGGTTCCAGCCGCTGTGGGCATACGACGCGTGGACGTTCTGGACGCCAAAGGCGCACGCGCTCGCTGCACTCGGCGGCCTCGACGCCGGCTGGTTCACGCAGCCGGCGCTCGCGAACCGCGACTACCCGCTGCTCTTTCCCGCGATCGAGGCGGCGGGGTTCCGGTTCACGGGGTACGAGACCGGGCTGCTCGACCTGCAGTCGCTCGCGTTCGTCGCCGGCCTCCTGCTCGCGTTCGCCGAGATCGTGGTGCCCCGGGCGCCGCGCTGGGCGGCCGTGATCCCGGTGCTGATCGTGGTCTCGCCGTCGCTCGCCGACCAGCTCGCGTCGGCCGAGGCGGACCTGCCGCTGGCGGCGTTCTTCGCGTGCGCAGCGGCGACGGGCTATCTGTGGGGGCGGGAGGGCGACCCGGCCGCGCTCGTCCTGTTCGGCGTGCTCGCTGCAGGTGTCGCCGCGACCAAGGCGGAGGGGACGCCGTTCGTCGTCGCTCTCACGATCGTGCTCGCGATCGCGGCAGCGCGTCGGTACAGGGCAGCCGCGGCGGTCGTTGCGGCCGGAGCGGCAGCGCTCGCCGCCGGCATTCTTCCGTGGCGGCTGTGGGTCGGTCACCACCACGTCCCCGAGCAGGCGTCGTTCGGACGCGTGACCGACACGACGCTCTTGCACGCTCAGGCGAGCCGCGTTCCACTTGCCGTCCGCTACCTCGCCGAGCGGCTCGTCGACCCCCGGGCGTGGCTCGTCCTCGTTCCGCTTCTCGCCGCCCTCACCGCGCTCGCCTGGTGGCGCGGCCGGCGGGGCGAAGGGGCGCTCGTGGCCGCTCTCGTGCTGCTCTGCCTCCTGTCGCTCGTCCTCGCCTACTGGACGTCGCAGTTCGAGATCCACTACCACCTGGCCACCTCCGCGCGGCGCGTGATCACCGCGCCGATCCTCGCCTGGGCGTTCCTGGTGCCGCTCCTGTTCGCCCCTAACGATGCCTTCACGCCCCAGCGGTACCCTCAAGAGCCGTGACGGCCGTGCTCTTCACGTGTGCGGGGCAGCGGGTCGACATCGTCGCGGCGTTTCGCCGCGCGGGCGCGACGACGATCGCCGCCGACGTCGACGCGCTCGCGCCCGCGCTTTACCACGCCGACCATCCCGCGCTCGTGCCGCGGGTCGACGATCTCGCGTACGTCGGCGCGCTTCGCGACCTCGTCGAGCTCCACGACGTGCGACTCGTCGTTCCACTCACCGATCTCGACCATGTCATCCTCGCGCGCTCGCGCAGCGAGCTCGCGCCGGCGATCGCGCTCGTCCCCGACGAGGAGACCTCCGCGCGCTGTGCGGACAAGTACCTCGCCCACGCGTTCTTCGAGGAGCAAGGCATCGGCACGCCGCCGACATGGCTTCCGACCGATCTGCCCGACGACCTGCGCTACCCGGTGCTTGTCAAGGCTCGCAAGGGCTTCGGGTCACGCCACATCTACCGGGCCGCGAACGCGGTCGAGCTGGAGTTC
>JAICUZ010000335.1 GCA_025935595.1 Burkholderiales bacterium | reverse complement strand
TGCCGGGTTCATCGGGTCACACCTCGCGGAGACACTGCAGGCGTCAGGCCACGAGGTGGTCGGCTACGACAGCTTCACCGACTACTACGACCCCGCCCTGAAGGAGGAGAACGCGCGCGGGCTCGATGTGCGGCGGGTCGACCTGGGTCGGGCACCGCTCGACTTCGGCGGGTTCGACGCCGTCTTCCATCTCGCCGGACAGCCGGGCGCGCGCAGCTTCGGCCACGTGTTCCCCGACTACCTGTGGCGGAACCTGCTCGCGACGCAGCGTGTGTTCGAAGCGGTCGGAGAGGCGGAGATCCCGGTTGTCTGGGCAAGCTCTTCGTCGGTGTACGGCGACGCCGAGACCTATCCGACGACAGAAGACGTCGAGCCGCGCCCGAACAACCCGTACGGCGTCACCAAGCTGTCGTGCGAGCATCTGCACGACACGTACGCGCGCCTGTTCGGGCTGCGCGCGGTCGCGCTCCGGTACTTCACCGTCTACGGGCCACGGCAACGCCCCGACATGGCGTTTGCGCGCATGGTCGACGCGGCCGTGCGCGGAGACGAGTTCGAACTGTACGGCGACGGCTCCCAGTCGCGCTCGTTCACGTACGTCCGTGACGTCGTCGACGCGACGGTGCGGGCGCTCGACGCGCCGCCCGGGATCTACAACGTCGGCGGCGGCGAGGAGTACACGATGCGCGACGCGATCGCGCTGCTCGAGGACGTCGCGGGACGGCCGGTACGGGTGCGCTACGGCCCGCCGCAGACCGGCGACAACCACCGGACGAAGGCCGACACGACGCGCATCGAGCGGGCGATCGGCTGGCATGCGACGACACCGCTGCGCGAGGGTCTCGAGGCCCATTGGTCATACGCGTCAGCTAGGGTCGCAAACGCATGACGGCCCCCCAATTCGACGCGGAGCGCGAGGTCGACCTCGCTCGCTGGCGCCGCGCCGTCGTCGCGCTGTGGTGGCTCCCCGTCGCCGGGCTGGTGCTCGGCGCGATCGTCGGCGTCCTGTACTCGTTCCGCGGCGGCACGAACTACAAGGCGACCGCGCTGATCTCGCTCGGCCAGCCGACCTCACCGGGAGGCGCGCTCGTTCCGAGCTACGGCACCAATCCCCGCGCCGTGTCGCAGATCGTGTCCGGTGCGAAGTTCCAGGAGCAGGCGGCGAACTACGCCGACATGCGACCCGCAGCGCTGCGCGGCCACGTCTCCGTCGGGACGATCGGCAGTGCGGGCGCCGGAGCAGCGCGCACGCAGCCGTTGATCTCGCTGACCGTCACCGGGACGCACGGCAAGAACGTCGCGCTCGCGGCGAACAAGCTCGCAGACATCGTGGTGGCGCAGACGACCGCGTCGTACGTGCAGGAGAAGATCCGGACGTTCGAGGCCACGCTCGCCAACGTGACCAGGCAGATCGACGGCATTACCACCGACCTGAACGTCTACAAGGCGGCACTCGCCGAGGCGCGGAAGCAGAAGCTCGATCCGCTGCAGCAGCTCGTGATCGTCGGGCAGGAGGACAACGCCGAGACGCGCCAGGGCAATCTGATCGCCCAGCAGGAGACCCTGCAGCAGCAGCTCGTGTTCGCGAAGCAGGTCGAGAGCGCGAAGGTCGTCGAGCCTGCGGCCGCGATCAAGGCGGCGGCGCACACGAAGTCGACTTCGCTCGTGATCGGCGCGCTGATCGGGCTCATCCTCGGGGCGATCGTCGCGATCGCCGGCGAGGGACGCCTCCGCAGGGCGTAGGCGCCATGCTCGAGGCCAAGCGCGTCGCCGTCGTCGTCCCGGCGCACAACGAAGCGGAGCTGATCGTCGCGACGCTGCAGGGCATCCCGGGATTCGTCGACCACGTCTACGTCGTCGACGACGCCTCGGCCGACGACACCGCCGAGCGTGCGCGGTCGGTGGACGATCCGCGGGTCGAAGTGATGGTGCACGACCGGAATCGCGGAGTCGGTGCGGCGATCATCACCGGCTACAAGCGCGCGCTCGCTGATCGGGTCGACGCGACCGCGGTGATGGCCGGCGACAACCAGATGGACCCGGACGAGCTCGAGGAGCTCTCGCTGCCCGTCGTGCGCGGGGAGCTCGACTACGCGAAGGCGAACCGACTCTTCACGGGCAGCGCCTGGACGCTGATCCCGCGCAGCCGGTATCTCGGCAATGCCGTCCTGAGCTTCCTGACGAAGATCGCGTCCGGCTACTGGCACATCGCCGACTCGCAGGCGGGGTACACGGTGCTGTCGCTGCGGATGTTGCGGCTGCTCGACCTCGACCGCATCTACACGTCGTACGGGTTCCCGAACGACATGCTCGTGCACCTGAACGTG
>JAICUZ010000227.1 GCA_025935595.1 Burkholderiales bacterium | reverse complement strand
TGGCCGGCTACGTGCGCGACTCGCTCCGTGTCGGGCTGCAC
The DNA here is from genome assembly GCA_025935595.1 of Burkholderiales bacterium. Lineage (GTDB taxonomy): Bacteria > Actinomycetota > Thermoleophilia > Gaiellales > Gaiellaceae > PALSA-600. The sequence goes on along the minus strand of JAICUZ010000227.1, from coordinate 4,445 downwards.
GGGTGGGAGGTCGTCGACTGCGTCGTGACGCTCGTCGACTGCTGGTACAGCCTCGCCGACGGTCCGCCGTCGCGGCGCGGGCCGCTGAGCATGCCGGCCGACTTCCGAGGGCTGACGTCGCACGTGCTCGCACACGCGCTCGCGAACGCAGGCACGGTTGTCTGCGAGCCGATCCTGCATGTCCGGATCGACGTTCCCGCCTGGTCGCTCGGTGCCGTCATGGCGGCCGCGCGCCGTCTCGAGGCGACACTCGGGCAGCCGGCGACGGAGGACGGCACCGCGACGCTCGAGGGGGAGCTACCGGCGGTGCGGTTGTCCGGCCTGCAGCGCCAACTGCCGGGCCTCACGCGCGGCGAGGGGGTGATCGAGTCGCGCTTCGCGGGCTACCGGCCGGCGGTGAGCGCCGTGCCCGGATGACCCTCGAGCGCCGCGAGGAAGCGCTCCGCGTCGAGCGCGGCCATGCAGCCGGAACCCGCGGCGGTGATCGCCTGCCGGTAGGTGTGGTCCTGGACGTCACCCGCAGCGAAGACTCCCGGGATGTTCGTCGCGGTCGAGCCGGGCACCGTCACGAGGTAGCCCTGGTCGTCGTGGTCGAGCTGGTCGACGAACAGCGCCGTCGACGGGTCGTGACCGATCGCGACGAAGAGACCGTCGGCAGGAACCTCCCACGTCTCGTCCGTCACCGTGCTGCGCAGGCGCAGTGCCTCGACCTTCGCGTCGCCGACGATCTCGTCGACGACCGCATTCAGGACGTAGTCGAGCTTCTCGTTCCGGTCTGCGCGGTCGACCATGATCTTCGACGCACGGAACTCGTCTCGCCGGTGCACCAGGTGGACGCGCGACGCGAACTTGGTCAGGAAGAGCGCCTCCTCGAATGCGGAGTCGCCGCCGCCGACCACGTAGACGTCCTTGTCGCGGAAGAACGCCGCGTCGCAGGTCGCGCACGCGGAGACTCCGCGTCCCTTGTGCTTCTCCTCGGACGGGATGCCGAGGAACCGCGCGGTCGCGCCGGTCGCGATGATCACCGTGCGCGCCGCGTACTCGTCGTCGCCGACGTAGACGCGGTGCGGCTGCTCGGAGAAGTCGACCCTCGTCACATCGTCGGTGATGAACTCGGCGCCGAACCGCTCCGCCTGCCGGCGGAAGTCGGCCATCATCTCCGGCCCCATGACGCCGTCGGCGTAGCCGGGGTAGTTCTCGACGTCGCTCGTGATCATCAACTGGCCGCCCCACTGGAAGCCCTCGATCACGAGCGGCTCGAGGTCGGCGCGCGCGGCGTACAGCGCCGCGGTGTACCCGGCGGGGCCGCCGCCGATGATGATCAGTTCGCGCGTCTTCACTCCGGGCCTCCAGGGTAGTAAACGTCACGGGCCGGTCGGATGTTCCAAGCGCCGCGTCGTCGCTGCGGGGAAGTACCGAGCGCGTTTACCGCGAACCGCTGACGCTGCAGCCCTCCTCCTGGATGACGATCCGGCGAACTGGCAGGCCCCGAAACCAGGAGGACAGAGAAATGAAGAGGATCGCCGTTCTGTATCTGGCCGTCGCGCTCCTGGCCGTTGGCGCCGGCCAGGCGTTCGCACACCCGACGCATGCGACCCCGACGAAGGTCATGGTCGTCATGAAGGATCCCGGTTGCCACTGGTTCTCGGTCAGCGGCGCCTTCAAGACGAAGCTCGCCGTCCGCGGCCCCGCGAAGCTGCTCAACGTCGACGAGGCGGCGCTGAAGGTCGTCGGGCCGGCAGTCACCCGGCGGGTGGGCGTCGGCAAGACGCTGCTCCTCGGCAAGGGCACCTACGCGATCACGATGGTCGGCCAGGCGCCCGACGACAACCACCTGAGGCTCGTCGTCCGCTAGGCAGGCAGCGTCAAGCTCTCGAGATCGGTCGGATAGTCGGTGAGGAGGTCGTAGCCGGTTTCCGTCACGACGACCGTGTCGGAGTGACGGAAACCGCCGACCTCCGGGTCGTACAGGCCGGGCTCGATCGTGAAGACCATTCCCGGCTCCAGCGGCGTCGGGTCGCCGACGTCGAGGAACGGCGCCTCGTGGTTCCGCAGGCCGGCACCGTGCCCGGTGTGCTGGCGCCAGTAGCGCTGGAGGTCGTTCCGGGCGAAGTAGTCCATGACCGCGCCGTCGACGTCGGCGCACGAGGCGCCGGGCACGATCGCCGCGAGCGCCGCTTCCCGCGAACCGAGCATGTGGTCGAAGAGCCACCGCATCCGGTCGGTGGGCGGGCCGATGATCACGGCCCGTTCGAGCTCTGCCTGGTAGCCCCAGACGGGCGCGCCGGTCTCCGTCACGAGCACGTCGCCCGCGTGGAACTCGATGTTGTGCGCCACCGCGTGCGCCCACGAGCTCCGCAGGCCGATCTGACCGCGGAAGCCGGCCTTCGAACCGTCGCCTGAGCCGAGCAACCCACGGGACCCGTGTGCCGCGAGCATCGCGAGCGTCGTCTCCTGCTGCGCGCGCAGGCTCGCCTCGGCCTCGGTCGAACCGACGCGTGTGTACTGCTCGAGCAGGCGATGGGCGTATGCGCACCAGCGTCCGCTCTCGCGCAATAGCTCGACCTCGGCCGCGCTCTTGCGCACGAGCATCCGCTCGATCTCGTCGCCGAGGAGCGGAACCGAGGCGCCGGTCACCGCGCGGAGCGCGGGACCGCGGTAGCCGAGGATGCCCGGGTACCCGTCGTTGTCGGCGGCGATCGTGTCGCGCAGCCCGAGGTCGGCGGCGACGCGCGCGAGAACCAGCATCGGGTGCTCACGTCCCGGGTACTCGGGATAGGACTCGACACGGGCGAACTTCGACTCGGCGCGCGTGCGCTCGACCTCGAACTCCGGGACGAAGATCACGTCGCCGCCGCCGGCCGACTGCAGGTACACGATCGGCCGCTCGTTCGACAGGAACCAGAAGCCGGTGAAGTACGTGATGTACGTCGGGTCGAACAGCACGTAGCCGGTCGCGCCGACCGCCTGGGCGCGCTCGAGCAGGCGCGCACGCCGGCCGGCGTGCTCTTCGGGGGTGATCACTGTCCGACTTTACGCAGCTTCGATCGCGTACGGCGGGTCGTCGACGTCGGCTTCGATCTCGTCGACGTCGGCCTCCTCGCTCGCGCGCTCGAGCTTCCCGGCGAACCGGTCGAGCCGCTTTTCGGCCGACGCGAACTTCGACTGTGCGTTGCCGAGATGCTTCCCGACGACGTCGAAGTCTTCGACGAAGCGGTCGAAGTCGCGCGTCAGGTCGGCGACGTACTCCATGACCTCGTGTGCGTGTTGCTCGATCTGCATGCCGCGCAGGCCGAATGCGATCACCTGGAGGTACGCCGTGAAGGTCGACGGCGACATCGGGAAGACGCGCCGTTCGTGCGCGTACTGGAGGATCGACGCGGTCGGGCTGCAGGCGAGCTCGTAGTAGACGGCCTCGACCGGGATGTACATGAACGCGAAGTCGGACGTGCCTTCGTCCGGGCGCACGTACTTCGCCGCGATCGCGTCGACGTGGATGCGCACGTCGCGCGTGAACGCCTTCTCGGCGAGCCGCCGCTCGTCGTCGGTCGGCGCCTCGACGAGGCGCTGGTAGTTGTCGAGCGGGAACTTCGAGTCGACGGGGATCAGCAGGCCGCCGGCCTTCACCGCGGCGTCGACGCGCTCGCCGGTCGAGAAGCCGTACTGCATCTGGAACGCGGTCGGCGGCAGCCGGTCGCGCAGGAGGTTCTCGAGGAGCAGCTCGCCGAAGCCGCCGCGCGCCTTCGGCGGGCGGAGCGCCTGCTCGAGGCGCGACAGGTCCTTGGCACGCTCGAGCATCTGTGCGGCGGCGCTGTCGACCTTGCCGAGCCGCTCGTGGATCTCCGTCGTCGTCTTCTGTGCGCTTTCGAGGCGGCGGTCGACCTTGACGTCGAGCTGGCCGAGCCGGCGGTCCAGCGTCTCGCCGAGCGCTTCGAGGCGGCGGTCGACCGCGGCGTCACGCTCGTCGAGCTGCCGCGCCGTCGCGGTGCTCATCGCCCCGAGCGTCGCCCGGCTCGTGCGCAGCTCTCGGAGAAGCCAGACGAGCGCGCCGACGGCGAGCGCTCCCACGAATGCGAATGCGAGTGCCATGGACCCACAAACGCTAGTGAGGGCATCGGACGGCACAAAAAATCAGCCCCGACAACTCCGAGGAGCCGCCGGGGCTGAGTGCCGGATCCAGCGACTCCGAAGAGCTACCGGATCCGACGGGCGGAAGGTAGCCGGGCGGAGGCGGCCAGGTCAAGTCGATCGGAGGCCGAAAAGCCGCAACGTGCGCATTTTTCTCCCCGACCTTTGAGGGATTGCGGTGTCGGGGCGTGGCTGTTTACATCTGGAAGAGGGTTTCGTCTTGCGACTGGGAGGTGCGCGTTGCGTCGGTTGAGGGGTTGGCTGCTCGTCGCCATGGCTGCGCTCGGCGTGGCCGTGCTCTGCGGATCGGTTGCCCG
>JAICUZ010000274.1 GCA_025935595.1 Burkholderiales bacterium | reverse complement strand
CGTGCGCGAGCCGCACCGCGCCCTCGAGAACGCGATCATGACCTTCAACGTCCTCGAGTACGCGAGGGCGCTCGGGCTGCCGCTCGTGTTCTCGTCCACCCGCGAGGTGTACGGCGACGTGCATCGCTTCGAGGAATACGCAGAAGAGGCCGCCGATTTCGCGTACACGGAGAGCCCATACTCCGCCTCGAAGATCACGAGCGAGGCGTTCATCTACTCGTACGCGCGCTGCTACGGCCTCGACTACCTCGTGTTCCGCTTCTCAAACGTCTATGGACGGTACGACAATGACCTGTGGCGCATGGAACGCGTGCTGCCGTTGTTCATGCATCAGCTGTCGCGCAACGAGGTGATCACGATCTTCGGCGGCGACGACAAGATCCTCGACTTCACGTTCATCGACGACTGCGTGGACGGGATCGCCCGCGGCGTCTACGCGCTGGCCGAGAGGCGGGTGCGCAATCAGACCGTCAACCTGGCGTTCGGGCAGGGCAACACGCTCGTGCGCGCCGCCGAGCTGATCGCGACGGAGCTCGGTGTCGAGCCGCAAATCGAGATCGCGCCGTCCCTGCTCGGTGAGGTAACCCATTACGTCGCCGATGTCAGCAAGGCGCGCGAGCTGCTGGGCTGGGAGCCGCAGACACCGCTCGCCGACGGGATTCCACGTTCGGTCGCGTGGTTCAAGGAGTGGCGCGCCGCGCATCCGGAGGAAGACCGCCCGTTCGAGCGGGCGCGCTTTGCCGGCGAGGTCGAGCATGGCTTCAAGCAGCCCGCCCGCTCGGGCGTCTAGACCGGTTCTCGCGCTCTTCGGCCCGACGGCGTCCGGGAAGACCGCGATCGCGGGCATTCTGCGCGAACGTCTCCCGGCCGAAGTGATCTCCGCCGACTCGGCCGCGCTGTACGAAGGCATTCCGGTCTTGACCGCGGCGCCTGACTATCCGGCGCAACTCGTCGGCGTCGTCCCGCTCGACGAGGACGTCTCCGTGGGTCGCTACCAGAAGCTCGCTCACGCAGCGATCGATCAAGCAGACACGCCGCTCGTCGTCGGTGGCACCGGGCTCTACTTCCGGGCGGCGCTGTCGGAGCTCGCGATCCCGCCACGAGGACGACGCGCACATTGGCAAGAAGAAGTCGACCGGCTCGGCCCAGAGGCGGCGCACGCGCTTCTCGCCGATCGCGACCCTGCAGCCGCGGCACGTGTGCATGCGAACGACCGCCGCCGGGTCGTGCGCGCGCTCGAGCTCGCCGAGGCCGGCCACTCCCTCGCGCCGGTGGACGACCGGCTCTGGACGGACGACAGCCGCTACCCGACGACGATCGTCGCGCTCGACCTGCCGCTCGACGAGCTCGACCGGCGGATCGCCGCGCGGACGGCGGAGATGGCCGAGTCCGGAGCGGCCGCGGAGGCGGCGCGCGCATGGGCGCAGCCGCTCTCCCAGACGGCGCGAAAGGTGCTCGGCCTCGAGGAGTTCGCCACGCTGCCGCTCGACGAGGCCGTCGAGCGCGTCACGGTTGCGACGGGCCGGCTCGCGCGCTACCAGCGCAAGTGGCTGCGGCGCATGCCCGGCGTCGTTACGCTCGACGCGAACCGGCCTCCGGAGGAGATCGCCGCTGACATCGTCGCGCTGGGACGCACAGGGAAACATCTATCTCGTCACGACTGACGCGGTCACCGACGAGGACGCACGCACGCTCTCGAGCGACACCGACGGCGTGCTGCAGATCCTCGACCGCGGTGACGACTGGGTCGAGATCGCGATCTGGAACCCGGACGGCTCGCAGGCGGAGATGTCGGGGAACGGCACGCGCATCGCGGCGCGCTGGCACGGGGGCGAGGTCGTCACGGTTCGAGTCGGCCCGCGCGCGGTTCGCGCGGAGCTGCGGGAGGACGGCCTGGTGGAGCAGGATCTGGGCGAGGTCACCGTGTCGGATCCCGAGGAGGTCGAGGGAATCCGCCTGATCGCCGTCGACGTCGGCAACCCACACGCGGTCGTCGAAGGCGATCCCGACGACCTGTCGCGCATCGGTCCTCTCCTCGAGGTGCATCCGCGCTTCCCGCAGCGGACGAACGTCCAGGTCGCGCGTCGGCTCGACCACGGCGAGATCGAGGCCCGCGTGTGGGAGCGCGGCGCGGGGGAGACGGCCTCGTCGGGAACAAGCGCCGTCGCGGTGGCGGCGGCACTCGGGTTTCACCCCGTGATCGTGCGCTTCCCCGGCGGGCCGCTGGAAGTGCGGTTCGTGGGTCGGCGCGCGTTCCTCGCCGGCCCCGCCGTGCGCGTCGGCCGTTAGCCCGTGCCGATGCCGTAGTCGCGCAGCGCGTCGTTCAGCGACGTCCGGAGGTCGGTCGACTCCGACCGCCGTCCGATGATCAGCGCGCACGACAGGTGGTACGTGCCGGCCGGGAACTCCTTCGGGCGCGTGCCCGGCACGACGACCGACCGCGGCGGCACGTAGCCGCGATGCTCGACCGGCTCCGGGCCGGTCACGTCGATGATCGGAACCGACGCCGTCAGCGTCACGTTCGGCGCGATCACCGCTTCTCGTCCGACGCGCACGCCCTCGACGACGATGCAGCGAGAGCCGAGGAAGGCTCCGTCCTCGACGATCACCGGCCGCGCGCCGGGCGGTTCGAGCACCCCGCCGATCCCGACGCCACCGGCGAGATGGACGTCGGCGCCGATCTGCGCGCCCGAGCCGACGGTCGCCCAGGTGTCGACCATCGTGTTCGGCCCGACCCACGCACCGATGTTCACGTACGACGGCATCAGCACCACACCGGGTGAGAGGTATGCGCCGTAGCGGGCGGTCGCCGGCGGCACGACGCGCACGCCGAGCTCCTCGTAGCCGGACTTCAGCGGGATCTTGTCGCGGTACTCGAATGGCCCGACCTCGCGGGGCTCCATCTGGCGCGAACGGAAGTAGTCGAGGATCGCCGCCTGCACGTCGGTGTTGACGCGCCAGTCGTCGCCGTCCGGCTCCGCGACTCGAGCCTCGCCGCGGTCGAGCGCCGCAATGACGGCTTCGGTGTCGCTCACAACACCTTCTCGATGATCGCCGCGGCGCGCTCGCACTCTGCCTGCGTGGGGACGAGCGCGAACCGCGCGTAACCCTCGCCGGCCGGCCCGAAGAACGCGCCGGGTGCGCACACGACGCCGTGCTCGAGAAGCCGTTCCGCGAACGGGATCGAAGGGCCGCCGACGTCCATCCACAGGTAGAACGTCGCAGTCGAGCCGGCGAGCTCGAGCCCCTTCGCCTGCAGCGCCGGCAGCAGCACGTCGCGCTTGCGCCGATAGACGTCGCGCACCGCTTGCACGTGCTCCTCGTCCGACCACGCGGCAATCGATGCGCGCTGGACGAACTCCTGCGGCGCGGTGCCGACGGTCGGCCGGAAGTGACGAAGCGCATCGGCTACCTCGACCGGTGCGCACATGAAGCCCGAGCGGTAGCCCGTCATCGACGATCGCTTCGAGAGCGTGTTGAAGACGACGACGTTCGTGCGGTCGGCAAGCTCGAGCGCCGAGACAGGCGGGTGGTCGAACCACAGCTCCGAGTACGCCTCGTCGGAGCAGAGCAGGAAGCCGTGCTCACGTGCGCGCGCTGCGAGCTCCTCGTAGAAGGAGAGCGGCGCAACGGCGCCCGTCGGGTTGTTCGGGTAGCACGTCCAGAAGAGCGTGATGTCGTCCCACGCGTCGAACGCGTCGAGGTCGGGCAGCCAGCCGTT
>JAICUZ010000182.1 GCA_025935595.1 Burkholderiales bacterium | reverse complement strand
TCGATCGACTGCGCCGGCCCGGGCAAGGTCTACCGCTTCGCCCAGATCGTCGCCGCTGCCGCGCTGTGCCTCGAGATCAGCGCCTCGGCCGCGATGGCGACGGCCGGCAGCGAGAACTTCTTCAAGGCACACCACGAGCGCGGCGGGCTGCGCTGATGCAAGTAACAGACTGTTACAAGCCCCTCTAAGCGCGGCTCCGCTCCACGCACCGCCAAGTAACAGACTGTTACAAGCGGGTCTCCGGACCATGATCGCACTCGTTTTCCGCTACGAGGTGCGCGACGAGGCGGCGTTCGAGCACGCGTACGGCCCCGAGGGCGAGTGGGCGCAGTTCTTCCGCGAAGGCCGCGGCTACGTCGGCACCGAGCTGCTGCACGACGTCGAGGAGCGCGACCGGTATCTCGTCATCGATCGCTGGGAGTCGATCGACGCCTACAACGCGTTCCTCGCCGAGCACCAGGAGGAGTACATGAGGCGATCCGACGAGTCGCGGTTGCACTACGTCCAGGAGCTCCGCTTCGGGACGTTCGAGAACGTCTGGTCGGACTAGCTCTCCTCGCCGAGCACCTCGCGCACGCCCCGGAGGCGTGTCGTGAGGAGTGCTGCGGCGCGCGAGCTGTCGAGCGTCACGTTCGGTGCGCGGTCGGCAGTCGTGTGCGTCGGTTCGAGCTGCGCCGGGTCTGCGCCGAGCAGCACGGCGAAGTCGAACCGCGAGATGTCGTCCGCGCCGCCCAGGTGAAGCGCGCCGGGCGCGTCGAGCGGGAGCAGCTCGAGGATCGCGTCGGCGAGATCGCCGACCTGCACCGGTGAGCGCAGCTCGTCGACGAAGAAGCGAAGGTTCTCGCCGGCAAGCCGCTCCTGCGGCCCCGGCTCGTCGGCGCCGTACATGAGCGAGGTGCGCGCGATCGTCGCCGCCGGATGCGCGGCGGCGACGCGCCGCTCGGCCTCCGCCTTCGAGCGGCCGTAGTCGTTCACCGGGTCCGGCGCGTCCTCCTCGCGGTACCGGCCGCGATCGCCGCGGAAGACGACATCCGTCGAGAGGTGCACGAGCCGCCTGCCTGCCGCTGCTTCCGCGACGACTTGCGACCCGCGCGCATTGACGTCGGCGACGTCGCCGTACTGCCGGTACGCCGTGTGGATCACGGCATCGACGTCGTCCACCGCCGCGAGAACAGCCTCACGGTCACGAACGTCGAGGCGCACCCACTCCGCGGCGCCTCGTGGCGGCTGCTCGAGCCAGGTGGCGCGCACCTCCCAGTCGCGCGCCGGAGCCCGCGCGACGAGCTCCCGGCCGAGGTACCCGCAACCACCGGTGACCAATAACCGTTGCACTGGTGATACATCGTGACCGAGTCACCAACCGACAGCTGGCCGACCGTCGACACGATTCACGGCGGCCCCCCTGCCTACGCGCCACCTCCTCCGCCTCCGCCGCCGGAGCCGGACCGCCGCTTCGGCGCCGGGATGCTCCTCGCAATCGCCGTGATCGCGATCGCAGCGGCCGGGGTGGCGATCGCGTACTTCCTCACCCACCGCGACAAGGGCTCGGGCGTGACCACCACCATCGTCACGACCTCGGGCACAGCGGCAGCCGGCAAGACGATGCCCAACCTGAGAGGCGAGACGCTCGACCAGGCGAAGTCGACTCTCGCGACGTTCGGCATCCAGCCGACGGTCACGCGGCGGGCGAGCGAGGAGCCGGCGGGAACGGTGCTCACCCAGGCGCCCGAGGCGGGCGGGACGCTCACCCGGAACTCACCGGTGACCCTGGCCGTCGCCCGGCCGAAGGAGCAGGTGACCACATCCACGCAAGCGACGACTTCGACGCAGGCGACCACCTCGACGGCGGCGCAGACCTCGACTGCACCGACTCCCGTCCCGCGCTCGACGAGCGTCCCTGACGTGTCGAACCAGACGGAGGCGGCGGCGGTCCAGTCGCTCAACCGCGCAGGGATCATCGCGAGCCTCGCCTTCATCCCGGGCAGCGATCCACTCGGCACGGTCGAAGGCCAGGCGAAGTCCGCGGGGACGACCGTGCCGTACCACTCGCACATGCAGATCAACGTCTCGAGCGGCCCCGGCGACAAGCCGAAGGAGCAGGTTCCGGACGTGATCGGCCGGCAGCTCCAGGAGGCGCTCTCCACGATCAACGGCGCAAACTTGCGGCTGCTCTATCTCAAATTCCCGGTCACCTCCCGCACCCAGGCCGGAAAGATCGTGCAGCAGACACCGCTCGCCGGCGCGCAGGCACCGCGCAACGCGCAGGTGGTCGTCTACCTCGGCGCGTTCTCGGGCTGAGCTACCAGCCGCGGCGCTCAAGCAGCTCGCTCGGGTCGAGCGACTGTGTCGAGATGCCCACCATCGCCTCGCCGATGCCGGCGGAGACGCGGGCGACCACATCTGCATCCAGGTAGTGCGTCGTCGCCTCGACGATCGCACGCGCACGCTGCGACGGGTTGCCGGACTTGAAGATGCCGGAGCCGACGAAGACGCCGTCCGCGCCGAGCTGCATGCAGAGCGCGGCATCCGACGGCGTCGCGATGCCGCCCGCGGTGAAGGTGACGACGGGCAGCCGCCCGTTCTCGGCGACCCAGCGCACGAGCTCGTACGGCGCCTGGAGGTTCTTCGCCTCCGCGAAGAGCTCTTCGCCGCGGAGAGACTGCAGGCGGCGGATGCCGCCGAAGACCGAGCGCATGTGCGTGACGGCGTTGACGATGTCGCCGGTGCCCGCCTCGCCCTTCGTGCGGATCATCGCTGCGCCTTCCGCGATGCGCCGGAGCGCCTCGCCGAGATTCGTGCAGCCGCACACGAACGGCACCGTGAACTGCCACTTGTCGACGTGGTGCTCGAGGTCGGCGGGCGTCAGCACCTCGGACTCGTCGATGTAGTCGATCTCGAGCGACTGCAGGACCTGCGCCTCGACGAAGTGGCCGATCCGGCATTTCGCCATCACCGGGATCGTGACCGCCTCCTGGATACCGCGGATCATGTCGGGGTCCGACATGCGCGCGACTCCGCCGTCCCGGCGGATGTCGGCGGGCACGCGCTCGAGCGCCATCACGGCGCAGGCTCCTGCCTCTTCCGCGATCTTGGCCTGCTCGGCGTCGACCACGTCCATGATCACGCCGCCCTTCAGCATCTCGGCCAGGCCGCTCTTGACGCGCATCGTCCCGACGTCGCTCATCGCCGCCATGCTACCGGGCGAGGAACGCCTCGACGGCGGCGCTGTAGGCCGCCGGTTGCTCCAGATGGAGCATGTGGCCGGCGTCCTCGACGACCACGAGCTCAGAGCGTCGGATCCCGTCGGCCAGGACCTGCGCGGCTGCGGGGCCGCAGATGAAGTCGTCGCGTCCTGTGATCACGAGCGTCTCGGCGTCGATCCGACCGAGGTCATCGCGCAGGTCGAACGGCGTCGCGTTGAACTGCCGCAGCGGCTCGGGGTTCATGCGCTCCACCTCGACGAGCGGCCGGTACCGCTCGTCCCAGCGGGAGAAGTAGAGCGGCGCCATCGCGTTCCACATCGACGCGGCCTCCTCCCGTGTGCCGTAGTCGCCCGACTCCTCGCGTGCCAGCGCGGCGACCGCGTCCGCGTGCCAGGGCTCGCCGGCGAAGCTCGCGATCACCCGCTCTGCCTCCGCCTGCATCTCCGGCGTGAACGCCGCGAGCCCGACGGTCAGCACCAGCCTGCGGATCCGCCCCGGGTGCGCGATCGCGTACGCAGCGGCAACGAGACCTCCGTGCGAGAACCCGAGCAGGTCGATCCGATCCTCACCGAGGTCGGTTCGCAGCTCCTCGACGTCCGCGACGTAGTCGTCGAGTGCGTAGGTCTCCGCCTCGGCGCTGCCGCCGGTGCCGCGCGGATCGAGCAGGAGCAATGTCCGCGTCGCGTCGAGACCGCCAAGATCGCGGAGCTCGCTGCCGTCGAAGCCGGGCCCGCCCGGGTGGCAGACGAGGAGAGGACCGTTTCCGCGACGAGTGGTGTGCAGCTTCATGCGAGCTCGAGCCGAAGCACGGCTTCGACGGCACGCAACGCTACCTGCGTCTCGTCGAGCCGCGGCTCACGCGTGGTGAGCCGCTGCAGTCCCAGCCCGGGCAACAAGAAGACGTGCCATCGGCGTCCGGTCGAGCGCTGAACGAGACGCCAGAGCTCCATCGTCAGTGCGAGCGAGAAGACGAGAACGACCACCGGCGACCACACCGCGGGGCCGATCGGCAGCAGCTGGTCCGCGCCGAAGGTCACGGGCAGTGCGAGCGCCGCGAAGTTCGTGCCGCACCGCGGCGAGAACCGCGACGGTCGCGCAGTGCCCTCCCACGTCGCCTCGAGGTGCCGCGCTTCGGCAGCGGCGATCGCACGATGCTCCGCGCCGTGCAGGTGAAGCGCTCGACCGCGGAGAATCGTCGCGACGAGCAGCACCGAGAGCGTGATGCCGGCAATCGTCGACCACGGGCCGTCGAAGGCCGCGAAGCCGAGCGGCGCGATGAGCGCGGTGAGGATCAGCCAGCGCTCACGTTTCTTCGCGACCCCGTCACGCTTGAACAGCGGAGCCAGCGAGGCGTAGAGGCGCACCAGACCCCGGGCCAGCGGCACGCGCTGCAGGAGCTCGGGCGGTTGCGGCATCGCTCCCTCGCGAAGCGACCCGTCGGTGCCGGCGAAGGCCCAGTAGTGCTCGCTGACGATCACGACCCCGTTCGGGCGGGCCATACCACCGAGGCGAGGCAGCGCCGCAGCGCCATCGGCTAGACGAAAGAACCCGGCGTGGTCCACGCACGGGTTCTAGCGCACGAGAGGGCCGTCCCGCGAGGGCGGGACGGCCCAAAACTTCGTCCCGAAGGACCTACCAGACTCCGCGCGAGAAGAAGCCGAGGAGCGCGAGGACGAGGATGACGATCAGGATGATCCAGAGAAGGCCCATATAAGCCCCTTTCGTCGACTACCCCAGTACAACGGCTGACCGGCCGATCCGGTTACGGGAGTGGCAGCAGCCGCTCCACCGCAGGATCGACGCCGTAGCGGTCGCGGAGCTCGACGAACTCGGCCGCAGCGCGCGCGGCGCGTTGCGTCGACGGTGCACGCTCCGCCCGCAGCATCAGGTTCTTCGCCGTGTGCTCGACCGAGACGAACTCCATCACCTCGACCCGGTAGCCCGCGATCTCGAGCCTGGCGGCACGAAGGGCATCGGTGACGAGATCGGCCTGCCGCCCGAGGAGTAGCCCGTGGCGGAGCAGGCCGTCCTTCTCGCCCGTCGCGATCTGCGCGGCAAGCTCGTGGTGGCAGCACGGCGCGAGCACGATCGCGTCGGCGCCGAGCCGCACGCCGGCGGCGATTGCTTCGTCCGTCGCGGTGTCGCAGGCATGGAGTGACACGAGCAGGTCGATCGGCTCGTCGCTCGCGTAGTCGGCGATCGTCGACACCTCGAACGTCGCCTCGTCGTAGCCGAGCGCTGACGCAACGC